>CAYNQP010000013.1:0-16403 GCA_964399325.1 uncultured Pirellulales bacterium | reverse complement strand
ATGTGCAATTGATAATATTGGGATGGCTATAGCGGTTGTACATCCCGGCACCACCGGAAGCGGAGAGAGGATATCCCATGTAGCCGCCCGTGGTCGTCCGGTTGCCGATGAAGCTGCAATCGGTCAATGCGGGAGAGCTGTCGGCATTGTACATACCTCCCCCGTAGAGCGCGGAATTGCCGGTGAACGTGCATCGAGACAGCGTGGGACTGCTGTCGGTATTGTGCATACCGCCGCCTTGCTTGAGCGCGCCGTTGGCGTATCCGCCAGTGATGGTAAGTCCATCCATGACCGCCGTTCCACCGTTGTCCATGCTCGTAACGACATGCTCGCTGTTCCCCTCAGGATCGGCGCTTAGACTACCGCTGAGTGAGGTCTCGTACATCTCTACATCGCGCGCATTCGGGTCCACCGCCCCCCCGCCGGCATAGCCCCCCGAGAGCGTAACTCCGTCCAGAAGCCGAAACGTCGCTTCCCGGTCACCCAGCGTCTGATTGGCTCCCTGGTCGGGCCTGTAGGTGCCTTGAGCCACACGGATTTCGACCGGCTTGGGCGATGCCTGCGCCTCGGCCAGCGCCTCTTGAAGGTACAGGTACGCATTCGCCCAGGATGCCCCATCGCTCGCCCCGGCTGCGTCGTCATCGACGTAGATGACCCTACCGGCAGCCGACGGGCATAGGACGGCCAAGATGATTGCGAAAGAGACTGTTTGCAGAACAGGGAAATGCCTCGCCGCTGTCATATCTTAACCTCCGCCCCCTCAAGTCCAGGCAACAACCAAGCGGGCCGCGTTCAAACCACCTAGCCCGCAGACTTCCAGGATCAAGTATACCAAACCGTCCCCGTCCGCGTCAAACACGCACGCGTGCTCTCACCACCCGAGAAGCCTTCGCCATGCGGACAGCGGCGGCAATCAATAATCTCGTGCGATCACGGCGTCCTTGCCGACCAGATACCGGTGCGAGTTGGGGACCACAAGATTGTACACGGTTCCCACGTAGGGCGTTGGCCTTCTCGTCACACTGGCGACTCGGACGGAGCCGGTCGCGGTCTGTAGCCGCGTTCCCGGCCTCAAGACCTGCAATGAAACCCAGCGCCCGGATTCGGCCAGGAAGTAATGGCACTCGGCGACGCAGATGCTGTTGCCACTCTCGAACAAAACGTCATAGCAGACGAACGTCCCCTCATGCGCTTGGACCCTCTCGACACAGCCAAAGGACCGTGACAGCATCGGCAGTTCTCCCATGCCGGCACTCGCGACCAAGCTAACGCTCATTCCAGGGCCAACCTGCGATATCGGAACAAGTGCTCCATCGACCCACACGGGATTCTCGCCTGTGAAGCACGCCCGGCCCTTGACTTCACGGACCGTGAAGTCCCAGACGGGGCCGGTCGTCTTGCTGTTTCCATTGACCTCGTCGATGCGCCACCAATATGTGGAGCCCATCGTCAATGTGCCGGGCTGGAACTCCGTTTCAACCTGGTTGCGTACAAACGGCGGCGGATTGCCGTCTCCGAAATAGACGTCGTGCGTGGCCGCGCCTGCACCGGGCATCCAGCTCAATATAGGGTACGTGTTGTAGAGAAACGCACCGTTGGCAGGACTCGGATCATAAGCTTGCCCGGGCTGGCATACCAGTTGGCAGTCCGGCGAGCGGCTGGCAAAGGGTGTGCCGCCGTAGGCGCCAATGTTCACCCTGCCGCCGTTGGGCGTTCGCTCGCGCGAGAAATCGGCGTCCGGGTCGCCTGCGTCCACGCAAGGGCTGGTCACGTCGTCCAGGACCCAGACATCATGCTCGGGCCAGTACCGGCCGCGTTCGCTGAGCAGGTGATAGTCCCCATTCTCGGGATCGGCAAACAGGGGATCGGCACTGAAATTGCCTTCGCCCTCGGCCTCGCGCTCGACGCAACTGTACGCGGCGGTGCATCCGTACAAGTTGCTTTCGGAGTTGCCCCAGAAGATGCTGCTGCTAATGTGAGGATTGGCGCCACGATAGGCCTCGACGCCCAAGTCGTTGCCCACCACCGTGACATTCGTAATAGTGGGCGAGCTGCCAGCAGCGATGATTCCAGCATAGCTGTTCGTAATGACGAAGTTCCGCAGGACCGTGTCCGGCCCTTCGCCCATATAGAACGACACGGCGAACCGGCCCGGCGTCTCCAACACCGCCGCATCGCCGGCACCCTGGACCGTGATCGCCTTGCCCTGGAAATAGAGCTGCTCGCGGTACACACCGGGATACACACTCACCACCTCACCGTCATCTGCGACATCAATCGCCTTCTGAATGGTCGCGAACGCCGTATCGGGACTCCGCCCGTCGTTCAAGTCGGAGCCGTGGGCAGCATCGACGTGATAGGTACGCGAGAACGATTGGGCATAAAGCTGTCGGATTTCCTCAAAGGACAACGCGCGGCTGTAGAGGATTACGTCATCCATAAGCCCGCGAAAGTAGCTGAAAGCATCCTTCCGTGTCCCTATTCGGACCGGCTCGGCATTCACCAAACCAAACACACCGGTCTGTACCTCAACCCCAGCCTGAGATCCATTCATGTAGAACGTGACATCGCCACCTCTCGTGAATGTAACAGCGACGTGATGCCACACTCCGATGCCTACCGTCGAATCTGACGTGTAGAAGGAATGCTCCCAATCCCCTGTGCCTGTCTGATGGCCAAAGCGCAGGACGCCGGACGGCATGATGTCCAACTCATAGTTCCCAGGATAGTTGGTGCGCCAGGTGCTGCTGGGTTGCTTGCAGAGTATTATCCAAGTCCCGGACGCGTCCAAGAAGACCCAAGCAGCGATAGTCAACTCGCCGGTCATGTCCAGGCTCGGATGGTGGACAGCCTCAACATAGTCATTGACGCCATCGAAGTTGAGGGCATCTCCGAAGACGCCCGTCGACCACCGGGCACCGTGGACAACGGCATTGTTGTCACCCGCCGTATCCCGAGCCACTGTCCCTGAGCCGTCGTCGAACCTCCAATGGCTGACCGGTCCACCGGCTGAGGTCGCTGCTATAATCGTAGGTGCGACGGGGGCGGCAACTCCAGTCACCGCGTTCGCCCACGAGAACGACAACGTTATGACAAGAATGAGAGCCAGAGTGAGCAAGCGCTTCATAGTGTTCCTCCGCAAGAAATCATCCCACTGTAGTATCGTTCTGCCTGCGGACCCACAGCCGAAGTGTGATTTCCATCCACGCTGTCATTAGCACGGCTGCCGCCCGGAAGGCTCTACACACATCTGCGATTGCCAGAAACACGTTTACTCGCCTTACCACTGTCTCTGATTATATCGTGCGCAGACTGCACTTCAAGAAAAAAACGGTCTCGGGGGCATCCGAGGGGAAGACAGCACCGTGTCCGGCCCGAAAACGGCCTGCAACTCTACACCGACATCCATGCTCACAAGAGGTGATTTGGCGCCGGACGCAGATCATCGGCGGGACGAGCCCGCCAGAATATCTGGCAGAGGGCCCCGAGAATCGCTCTGAAGATCAT
The DNA here is from genome assembly GCA_964399325.1 of uncultured Pirellulales bacterium. Taxonomy (GTDB): domain Bacteria; phylum Planctomycetota; class Phycisphaerae; order Sedimentisphaerales; family Anaerobacaceae; genus JAFGLV01. Next base: position 12,896 of record CAYNQP010000013.1, on the reverse strand, counting down.
AGCCAGGAAGATGGTCATCGACATGAGCAAGGCCGCGGATTTGTCGACGCCGTAGATGGGCAGGAGCCCCACAAGTGTGACTTCCCGGACACCAAGATTGCCAATCGAGATCGGCAGTCTTCCCAGAACATATAGGACTCCAGCTATCCACACCAGGGTTCGGATCGGTACGACAACATTCGTGGCGTGGGCCGCAACACAATACACCGCGACGGCGCCACCCAGATTGACAACGACAGTCAGCAACAGCGCACTGAGATGAAATCGGTAGCCCGCCGTCTGAAATGTCGCACCCTGCTGAAGCAGACTTTCCGCCTTGACGCGAAACTTCGCCGGCAGAAGGGCCAGGATCCGAGCGAGGACCGTGACGAACGCGGCCCCGGTGCGCCGGTTCAGCAGGAGCACAAACACAAGCAAGATCGCCGCTAGCAACGAACCACTGATCAAAGGCAGCGCCCATGCCCGCTCTTTGTCCTCCGACAAAGCCGATAGGGGATTGTCGAGCGTCAGGGCGGCGAGCCCGAAGCTCATCATGACCAGCATGATCGAGAACTGGTTGTAGGCCATCGCGCTGAAGGCCTGGGCCCCCTTGCCCGTATCTCGCTTGAGGAGATACCATTTGATGCCGGTACTCAGGACACCGGGAATAATCATGTTGTAGAGCGACGTGACGGCGCTGAGACAAAAGAGTCTGCCCACGCTGATGTCGCAGCCTTGTTGCGCCAGGATGAATTTCGTCTTGACAGCTTGAAGCAGGAAGAGCACGATAACCAGCACCAGCAGGACGCACAGAAATTCCCACCGGATCGATCCGATCATTTGCGAGAACTGCTGCGTGTCGATGAAATGGAACGCGAGGACCAGCAGAGTCAGCGCGAAGAGCACTCTGAGTAAATATTTCACGATGCCTTGCGTTGGACGGGTCATGTCGGTGACAAACATCCTCAGGTCATTCTATCGATGAGGATGTCTTCCACATCCTTCCGCGGAGGGGTCTTGGGTGCTTTGGAATAGTGCCCTACAGGAATCAGACTGACCGGAACCAGATTCTCCGGCAACCCGAAGTAGGATCGGAACTGGCTGACATTGCTCTCAAACTGTCGGTCGTGCTTGACGCCTATCCAGCACGCGCCGAGCGAGCCCGCATGCAATGAGAGCAGGAGGTTCTGTATGACCGCGCCGCTGTCCAGATAGGCATAATGCGTGATCTCCTTGTGGTAGTCTCCCGTATCGACCAAAGCAACGATCACAACCGGTGCATCTTCCAAGAAGGACTGATGCGTGAAAAGCATCAGTTGCTCTTTGTCCTGCGATTTGTCCACCACGAGAAACTTCCACACCTGTCTGTTGCACGAACTGGGCGCCCACCGCGCAGCGTCCAGCGCCGCGATGATGTCCTCCCGGGCAACCGCTCTGTCGTCCCACTGCCTTACGCTTCTTCTGCTCTTGATGGCCTCTCGGATTCCTCGGTGAGCGGTCGGCGTATCAAGAGACTGGCTATCGACCGTATCCGTTTCTCGAACGTTCAGTTGGGCGCGGTAGACAAGGTCCCAGGCCCACCGGGTGATGTCCGTGCCCTTGAGCTTTCGGCGGAAGTACTCGTTCAGCAAGAGCCTGAGCTCGAAAAGGTAGAGCCGGTGATCGCTGTCGTCGGCGAGCGCTTTGTCGAGATTGTGGCCCCGCCTGGACAGACGTGCCTTCAGTCTCTCATCGGAGAGGAATCGAGGTCTGATTCGCAGGAAGAGTCTGTAGATCGGCAGCTTCTCAATGAGTTTGTTCACTTGCAACTACCTCAGCTACCTTCTCGATGCATGAACGACTCCTCTGCCTCATGGTTTCGAGGCCATCGCGAATTCGCTCCGCACGCTGGTCCCAGGTCTTCAGCAACTCCGCACACCGGGCCAGAAAGGAATCCGCCTGGAAGTCGCTTCGGTCCGCATCGGCGTAGGCTTCAAGGACATCGATATCGTTCAGCAGCGAATATATCTTGCTCTTCTTCACTGAGTCAAGGGGACGTGGCTCCATGCTGATGAAGGGCGTCCCGTTCTTCAGACAGAAGATCGTTCCATGAAACCGGTCCGTGATACAGAACGTGAAGTACTTGAACACTTCCGCCCATTCAAAGGGATTCAAGATATGGCCAAGGTTGAGATCAGCCTGGGGGTTGTGCATGCTCAGGGCCACGATCTGATACCCCTGCGACTTGTAGTAGTCCCGTATCTTTGCGGAAAGCGCGGCTCGGCCAAAAATCAGGATGCCGAGAATCGGTCGGTTCAGATCGATTCCCATGTCGGCAAGTTTCTGCCCCACCCCGGTCTCATGAATCTCATAGAGAAAAGTCGGGTCGGGGACTTCCCAAACGGGTATCTCGGGATTGATCTCGACGCTCTTGACCAGATCCAGCGTGAACTTATCCCTGACCCCGATCAGATCAAAGGTGTTGAGGCGGCGGCGCAGGGCTTCCTTATGCTGCTCTACCAAGGCCGGAATCGAGCCGTAGGCCGAAGCCGCATAGGCGATCTTCTTCGCCTTGATCCGCTCGGAGAGCCAGTAGATATTAGGAAACCTCGGCGACACGCCCCCCTCGCTTATCCTCCATATGTTGTCACTGCCCACCACAAGGGCCCGATATCGCTGCGCACAGATGAAATCGATCATCCTATCAAGATTCTTGGTGGCCGGCAGCCCACAATCCAGGCTCAGGTTCGCCTTCACAAACCGACGGAACAGAAAGTATCGCTTGAGATAGAACAGCGGCGATTTCGGCAGAGGTTTGAATGCTTTGAAGAACTCATGCTGCCTCACCACGCTCGGCAGGTGATGAAAGATCCTCACGTCGTAATCACGCAAAACGCGGCTCAAGGCCTGAGACAGCGAATACGCCTGCAGCACAGCCCCATTGTTCGTCACGCTGTGGTATGTCAATATGCGAACAGCATTTCGTGTGTCCATAGGTCTCCTGTTGTTGCACCTGAGAACGCCTGATCGATCCTTATTTCAGGACGGCGTCTTTCCCTTCTCTATCTGTGCCACACCACGAACGAGGTGCGCTTTCGTACCCCGGATTGCCGGTCCGAACCTTACAGGCGCAACGGAAGTATCCTACATGTTACGCCTCTCACAGTCAATGTACATCACGACAGCCCCCACTCAGGGCTCGCAGGGCGACTGACTCTTCCGGGCGATTAGAACGCGCTGGTCCGAGCATCTGTCTTTGTACTCGTTGTAGATGTCCGGATCGTACAGGCTGCGACAGAGCAGGTAGTCCTGCTTGAGAATAATCTCGCAGCCCCGGTCCGTCAGAATGCGCTCGATCTTGTCCCATTCAATGTGGTCATCCGGCCAGACGTGGATGTCACCTTCCTTCTTATAGCGCGGATTCATGAGGCGTCGGATGATATGAATGTACCCGGGGACGTCGCAGAGCAGTCGCAGGTATCGTTTCCAGTTGACCCGGGGCCGGGCTTTCTTCAGAAACTCAGCGTACACGGCGGGCCGGCGGTAGTGGGCTTCGGTGACTTCATGGTCGATGTAGACGACGCCGCCCGGTTTGACGACGCGGCACATCTCCTCGACGATGCGAAGGTAATCCGGCACATGGTGGAGAACGGAGTAGGTTGCGACAAGATCGAACTGCGAATCCGGCACGCACGACAGGTCCTTGCCATTGATCCTGAGCGTGCTCGACGAGCCACTTTGGGAAAACTTCTTCTCTATCAGCTTCAGAAAGTGCTCTGAGACATCCGCCGAGACCGTTCGAAGACCCAGCTCGATCAAGTGCCTCGTCAGGTTGCCCGAGCCGCATCCGTAATCGAGGGCGGTCAACGGTTCCGAGTCGGTCCGAACCGCATCAGTGGCCCGGCGCAGCGCGTCGTGCAATCGCTGTTGCTCGATCGCGTTGAAGATCTCACCGTGGATTCGCTCGTAGATGCGTGTCGCTTGCGAATCGTACGACACGGCCGGCTCTTTCTCATGCATGGCGGGTTCCATCCTCTCTGGAGCGGCCAATTCTCTCGTAGACTTCGACGATCTGCTCGACGGCCGCGCGCCCATCCACCGTGCCCGAATAGTCGAAAGCCTCGCTCGCGAGCTTTTCTCTCAGCACCGGATCGGCTCCGAGCGTGCGGATGGCGTCTGCGATATCAGCCGGGGCAAGGCGGTCCAGCACCACTCCGGTCTCGCCATTACGCACCAGCTCGGGCAATCCCCCCACGGGTGACACGATCACCGGGACTCTCATCCGCATCAGTTCCAGAGCTGCGATGCCAAAGGCCTCGCGCCGGCTCGGAACCACGGCCATGTCGAAGGCGCTCATCACTTCCGCCGGGCTCTCGTGCAGTCCGCCGAGCATCACTGTTGTCTCCAGCCGCAACCGTCGGACCTGGTCCTCCAGGTGTCCTCGTTCAGCCCCGTCACCGACCAGAAAAAACCTGTAGGCGCTTCGCTCGTCACGGAGGCAGGCCGCGGCTTCGACGAGCAGATCGGCGCCCTTGGCCCGATCCAGGCGTCCGACAAATCCAACCACACACGCGTCGTCCCCAAACCCGAGCTTCCGCCTGACGGCTCGCCTGTCATACCGGTCGGGATCGAACCGCTCCAAATCCACGAAGTTGGGGACAACCACGACGGGAACGTCTCTGCCCGCCAAGGTGCGCTGTACGGCCGCTTTGGTGGCTTGTGAATTCGCAATGACTGTCGCGGCACGCAAGCCTAACAGCCTGATGAACAGGCGATAGACGCAGCCCGTTCCGCCGCGAAAGATCGGCCCGTGCTCGTGGAGGACCAAGGCTGAATGGCAGCGAGGCGCCGCCAGTAAACTGCTCATGACCGCTTTCTGCAGGTGGGCGTGGACCACATCGATCCGGCGCTCCCGGCAGAACCGGACGATGGCGCCGACAGCCGCGAAGCTGACCTTGCGAGACTTGAGCGTCACCACTTCCGCGTTGATCTCAATCGCGCGCCGGTTGGGACGCAGGGCGCAAACGACGCTCTCGATGCGGCCGGCCGGCATCCGCTCGACCACGTTTTTGACGACCAGAGGCGCTCCACCGTATCCGAGATGATCGATCACATGGAGGACCCGGATCGTCATTTGACCTCCGTATAGAGTTGCAGGTAGGCCTGGGCCACCCTGTCCCAGCCGAAGCGTTCGGCATGCCGCCGGGCCGCGACGGACATCTTCTCTCGCAACTGGGGATCGTCGCCGAGGGTCTTGACGGCCTCTGCCAGCTTGGCCGGTTGCGGGTCATCAACGACGATACCGTTGTCGGCGACAAGCTCGTGGACTCCTTCGCAACGCGTCGTGACAATGGGCAGACCCGAGGCCATCGCCTCCAGCATAGCGTTGCTCATCCCCTCCTGGGCGCTGGCACTGACGAACACATCGTGCTGGCGATAGAAGTCCGGCATCTGACGGCTGTCCCGTCGTCCCATGATCGTGACCGCGTCGCGCAGATTCTTCTCGTCAAGACCTCGTCGAAGCTCCGGTTCGAGCGCCCCGCCCCCGACGATGGTCAGCGTTGCGTTGTCACCGGCCCTACGGAGCAGCTCCATCATCTCGATCAGCAAAGGCAACCGCTTGGTCACGGATAACCGGCCCACCGTGACCAATCGCAGCGGTTTGACGCTTGCACAAGGCGCGTTGCCCGTCGGCTGCGCCTTGCCCGGGGAGAACCGTCCGAGGTCTACGCCGTTGGGGATGACCTCAATTGGCGCCGACGGCATGAAACGCAGCGCCCGATCCTTGAGCCCCTCGCTGCACGCGACAACGCGCGCCGCCTGCTTCCAGATGGGCTTGAACACCAGCCGTCCCAGAAACCTATACTCCAGGGCCAGTCTCGTATTGCACCCCGGCACATCGGAGCCGCGCAGCGAGATGACGTAAGGCAACCGTCCGGCCGTGCGATAGCAGAGCCAGCCGGTCGGGAAACCGAAGAAGGCATGGACCAGATCATAGTCCCCGTCGCGCAGCAGTCGGCGATAGTGAGACTTGGCCTTGAGCAGCCACTTGATGACCTCGCCGCGCCGCCAGAGGTGCAAATCCTTCTTGCGGATTCCCACCTTGTGTATACGGATGCTGTCGGAGAACTGCTCGACGGAGAATCCTCGCCCAGCCGCCGAGGTCAGCACGTCCACCACCAGGTCCTCCCTGTCGGCGTATTGCGCCAGCAAAGACCGGTGGGCCTGTCCACCACCGCCCCCAATCGGCGGGAACTCATAGTTGAGCATCAGGACTCTCATCGTTGCCCCCCTGTCGGGTCGCCCGGCATGTCGTCCTGAGCACTGCGAAGGACATGGGCCAAGCGTATTGCCGGACCACCATCATGGTCACTACCCAGATGCCTCACTTCGTTCAGCATGACAAATTATGCCCCTTTGTCGGCCGGCCCATCAGTCTGCCAACTCGTTCAACTTCGCCTCTGAGCGACAACGTACAGATTCGTCTGGAGGACCAACGGCAGCTTCTTGAAATCTATATGTCCGACCAAAGCCCCGAGAGGTCCAAGTTTCTTGAGCTTCGCTTCGGTGTATTCGTTCACCGGGTCCATCTTGACGAACCGCGTCTCGAAACCGTGCCGAGCCAGGCGTCTCCTGATTTGTCCGGGCGAGTGCAGCGAGGGATGGTAGCGCCGCCACTTCAGTGACTTGTGCGCCAGCGTCTCGAACACGGCGTTGCTGTATTTATTCGGCGTCTGGAAGAGGTAGTAGCCCTGCGGTTTCAGGAGCCGACGGACCTCAGCGACATGCCGGTCGATCGACGCAATGTGCTCGAATAAATCGAAGCTGAGAACGACGTCGAAGGCCTCATCAGCAAACGCCAGCTCCTCGGCCGGCTGCACCTGGAGACGGATGTCACTGTACTTGGCCAGGCCGTATTCGATGGCCACCCGAGAGATATCGGTGCCGATGACATCGTAGCCTTTGCGGCCCAGCTCGAACACCACCGTGCCGATCCCGCAGCCAATCTCAAGAATCTTGTCGGTAGATCTGAGCAGTCCGGTCTGTGCGAGAAAATCAAGGTTCGTCTGCAGGTTGCCACGCTGCTCCTTGCCCCGGTCGAGTCCGCCGCGCCAACCCTTGTCATACAAGTCCTGCTGCTCTTGGAGCTGTTCATCCATCATGGTCGGCAATTCACCGTGACTCTGGGACATGGCATGATCTACTTCCGAACGAAGAGGACGTGCTGCCCGCTGAGCTGACTGACGATCCGGTAGTTCTGCACGACGTAGTCCCGGAAGGGCTTCATCACGTCGAACCGCTGAGCCTCATCAGGACCGATCTTCTTGCCGAGCGTCTTGCCGTATGCTCCGTCGTATCTCTTGATTGCATCGGCCTTGTCGGGACGCAGGAAACCCTCTGCCGTCAAGTCGCTGGGCAGAACGCCGAAGGTCTGCGAAATAAGACGCCAAAGTTGCTCGTTGTCCCTTGGCATACTACCGAGAAGCCGAAGAGCGTTCTTTATGTTCGGCCATAATTCCAAAGGCGGTCTGTCCCACGGAAAATGGATCTTCAACGTATCGACGATGAACTTGGGTGGATCCTTCTTGAACGATTCCAGAATCTCCTGCACGCGGATGGCCAGTTCCTGCGGCGGCAGCGTGTGCATCGTCCCCTCGAAAGCCTTTGGGGCCGAGCTCATCCGCTGGGCCCGGACGTAGATGCCGGGGACCCATCCCCAGACATAGATCGTATCCGTCGGCTGAGAATTCTCTCTGATGTAGTCGCCCACGCGCGCCCAGTCGTACACAGGGTGCGCCCGGACCTCTCGCCACTTTTGGAGGTAGCCGCGATAAGGGGCCGGCTGCTCTTGGCCACTGTGGGGACTGTGCAGAACGCCGAAGAAGATGTGCCAGGACAGAACCAGCATCAGCACCAGTCCCAGAAGCCCCACAATAATCCATCGAGTCTTGTCGCGGTCCGCGTGCCACCGGCGGGCGAACAGGTACAGCGAATAGCTCCCAAGCATCGCCGCCGAGGCGTTCAGCGGCAGATAGTACTGCTCGTAGGAGCGTGGGCTGACCCAGACGAACGCCATGTCCACCAACCACCACACAGCGAAGAGCGGAATGAACCTTCCCGGATCGTCTAGCGCCTTCTCCTTGTGTTTTGTCCCCCTGGCGCGCAGCAGCACGACAAGGCGCGCGAGGATCGCGCCGAGGGCGAGCAGGATGGGTAAGATCAGCAGTCGGTAGTAGCGCAGCACGCGCAGGAAGGCGTCTTTCCTTGCGGCCGGGCCCAACGCCTCCCAACTGTCGCGGATGTAACCGGGCAGAAGTCTCAGCACCAGACCGCTCTGCGGCTTGGTACTGGCGGCGGGGGTCGTCTCCGCCTGGGATGGCTGTGGCTCAGCGGCCTGCTCCTGCGCAGGCGCTAGCGCAGAGATCAACGGTCTATAGAGGAAAGAGTACGGCCAACTCCTTAAGGGCGTGTCCATGCTCGCATACCAGATGCACAGGGGCGCCAGCATGGCCACGGCCCCTGCGACCAGAAGCGCAACATCCCGGCCTGCCCTTTTCCAACTCACGCGGCGAAGCACGGGCTGCACCAACACGAAAAATCCCACCGCACCAATGGCGGACAAGCCCGTCGGCTTGAACAGCGGACCCCAGAACAAGAGGGCTCCCGTCAGGACCGCCCACCACCACTTGCCCGTGAGCTGGTAGTAAACGAAGCTGCAGATGCCCGATATCATAAGAGCAATCATGAACTGCTCTTTGACGTTGCCGTACTTGGCGATCAGCGGCGCCGACAGGTAGATCGAGGCCACAATGACTCCGACACCGGCGGCAAGAGTGCCGAAGACACGCCGCAGGGTGATGAACATGAAAATGAGCGCGGCCAGTTGAAAGACCATCTGTAGCACCTTGGGTCCAATGTCTCTGAAGCCCCAGAGTTTTACCCCCACCATGTTCACCAGAACCGTGCCCGGCTGCACCGTGTGCGTTATCTCGTGTCCGATCCTGGCGCCCGACAAGATGTGCTGGGCTGAATAGAGAAAACCGCCCCCGTCGAAAGGTTCGGGGATGCTGAACTCGAAGTACTTGCCCAGCGCAAAGGGAATCCCCGCCAAAACGACGATAAGAGCGATGCTCACGAGATGTTTCTGCAGAGCGGAATAAATGGACCGCTGAAGCTTTTCTTCGGGGCGCGGGCGCCTCTGGCTGGCTTTCCTTCTCTGCGGGACTTTGCTCATTTACGGTCTCCAAGAGGATCCGGCGCTTCGAGAACCTCTCTTATTGCATACGTGAGCCGGTTCTGGGACTCGTGATACGTCCGCACGAGCATCTCCGCCAGCAGGCCCATCAGAATGAACTGGATGGTTGCCATCATCAGGACAGCCGTGAGGATCAGCAGCGGGTTGCCGCTCATGTCCACGCCCCGGCCGATCTTTTGCCAGACAACCAGCAGACCGAACAAGACGGCAAAGAGGGCCATCAGCCCGCCGAGGCCCCCGAAGATGTAAATCGGCTTGGTAGAGAACGAGCCGAGGAACTTGACCGTGATCAGGTCAAGCATGACCTTCCAGATGCGCCCGAGCCCGTACTTGGCCATGCCGGCGGTTCGCGGCCGATGGTTGACCACACATTCGGCGATGCGGGCACCGCTCCAACTGGCCAAGGCCGGGATGAATCGGTGCATCTCGCCGTAGAGCTTTATCTCAGCAAGGACCTCCCGGCGATAGGCTTTGAGCGTGCAACCGTAATCGTGCAACGCGACGCCGGTTATCTTCGAGATCAGCCAATTCGCGATCCGCGAAGGCAGCAGTCTCCTGATTGCATGGTCGTGCCGCTTCTTGCGCCAGCCGCTAACAACATCGTATCCTTCGTCAAGCTTGGCCACGAGCATGGGAATGTCGGCCGGGTCGTTCTGGAGATCGCCATCCATTGCGACGATCACGTGACCCCGAGCATGGGCAAAGCCGGCGCTGAGGGCCGCCGTTTGGCCAAAGTTCTTGCGGAATCGAATCACCCGCACCTTGGGATCGGCATTGTGCAACTCGGCTAGAATGTTGAAGCTCTGATCCGTACTGCCGTCATCGACGAAAACGATCTCGTACCGGCAGTGGCCCTCCAGCGCCCGTCCGATCTGCTCGTATAGCGGGCGAAGGTTGTCCTGCTCGTCAAGCAGCGGGACAACCACTGAGAGTTCCGTCTGATTGCTGCTGTCCGTCACGGTAGCGGCATCCTTAAATACTCATTGGACATTTCCTTCATTCCCATCGTAATCGCAGGGCCGCGCTTTTGCAAATGAACCGCAAAATCAGCCCTATCAATGAATTATCGGCGATCCGCCCCGCTTGTCTGAGCAAAAACATCGGGCCGTGACGCAGTTACAGCACAAGGCCGCCTCGCTTGTTTTGGCACCAAGTGCCACGAGGCGTGGCGGCAGGGGCAGTCGGCGGCAGGAAGACGGAAATACTTTGCCTTTGACGGCGACTACGATATTAACTATTGTCTGAGACGAGGTTTGCGCCAAACCGCGCGCGAGAGTTCAGGCTGGATTCGACCGGGAACGATCCCGTCCGTCCCTGGCCGGCAAGTAAGGATAGACACCATGTTGCACGACGTTCTCTATCTCGTGGCGGCTGTGGCCGCGGTGGTTCTGGCGTTTCTCATCGGCCGCAAGCTCGCCGGCCGGTCCACGACGGAATCGAAAACCAGCACTTCTCTGATCCGGTCGATCCAGGCCATCGCCGAGTTGGCCGTCCTGGAGTACATCACCGAGGGCGTCGCGGAGATCAAGGAGAAGAAGACCAGCTTGATCATGGTCCGCTGGAAGAGGGGACTGCTCAGATACACCGCCAAGCTGAAGGTCGGTTTCGACCTGGACCGGCTGGATTACACCGTCGACGACACTCAGAAGAAGATAGGCATCGCCCTGCCGACCCCAAGGATACTGAGCTGCGAAATCTACAACCGCAAGTTCTACAAGCTGCCGCTGGAGAAGGCGGAAAACGTGCCCTGGAAGTTTGACATCATTCAGGACTTCAGTTCCGACGAGGTCCTGGCCCTCGACGATGAGGCCAGAAACAGCGCCATGAAGAATGTCAACGAGTTCTACGTCCTGGACCTGCTGCGCGACAAAACCAAGCTCGCGTTCAAGAAGATCTTCTCGCTGTCCCACCCCGACTACGCCACGGATATCACGATGCTCAGTGAGGAGGCGCCCCAGGCTTTAGCCGCCCTGCCGGCCGAGTCCTCCGCTGCCGAGCAAAATGCCGAGAAACCAACGTAGGCCCCCTGCCGGCCTCGCCAGGCTGGAGCCATTGCCACAGCGCGACGTTAGCTTGAATCTCGGCGGCAAAGGTCATAAGATACGGCCATGCTGGAAAAGGGGTTGGTGCAGATCTATACCGGTGACGGCAAGGGCAAAACGACAGCGGCCTTCGGGCTGGCGTTGCGGGCGGCCGGACAGGGCAACAAGGTCCTCATCTACCAGTTCTTGAAGCCGCCGTCTCTCGACATCGGTGAACGGTTCGCCCTACAGCTCGGGGCCGTGCGAATCCGCGTCGAAGCACTGGATGAGAGATGGGACATGGCACGATCGCTTGACGATGCGCAGGACGTCACACGGACGCAAGCCGCGATCCGGGACGCTCTCGGTCGGTTGGCCGAGACGGCGCAGAAGCGATTCTACGACGTGCTGATTCTCGATGAGATCGTGTTCTGCCTGGCCAAGGAGCTGGCCAACTTAGAGGACGTCAAGCACCTCGTTGAACGCCGGGACCCCGCGGTCGAGATCGTGCTGACCGGCCGCGGCGCCACACCTGAGTTGATCGAACTGGCCGACCTCGTGACCGAAATGAAGAGTATCAAACACCCCTTCGAGAAGGGCCTGCCTGCTCGGCGGGGGATAGAGTATTGAAACAGGAGACGACTGTGTCAAAGAACGTCGCAGCCATCATTTGTGCCGCCGGGCCGGGAACGCGGTTCGGCGGAAAACGCAAGAAGCAGTTTGTCGATGTCGGCGGCCGAGCCGTCTTCGTGCGAAGCATTGAGCTGTTCGCCAATCGCCCCGGCGTCACCCAGGTTCTTCTGGGCATCTCCAGAGAAGACGAGGAGATCGTCAGCGTCAAGTGGGGTGCGAACCTGAAGTTCTTCGGCGTCAGGACCTTCTTCGGAGGATCAGAACGCTTCGATACGATCATCGAGGGCCTCAAGCTCGTCAAAGATGATATTGACCTGATCGCCGTTCACGATGCGTGCCGATGCTGCGCGACAGACCCGCTTATCGACGACGTCATCGCCACGGCGGCCAAGACCGGAGCCGCCATTCCGGCCTGCCCCGTCGTCGCCACAATCAAAGAGGTCAAGGATAGTATCATCACGCGAACGGTGGACCGGGCCAACCTCTTCGAGGCTCAGACTCCCCAAGTATTCGAAGCATCCCTATTAAGGAAAGCCTACGAGAACCTCAAGAATCTCGACCGGGCCAGAGTCACCGACGACGCCTTTCTGGTTGAGGCACTTGGACACGAGGTCTCGATTGTCGAATCGGACGCGTCCAACATGAAGATCACCCAGCCCGGCGATGTTCCCATCGCCGAGGCGATCATCAGGACTCGACCCAAACCCAAGCCCGAAGGTCCGATAGGCCCCTACATAGAAGCACAGTGGTAGCGGTGCGGCCGGGCAACCCAAAGACGGAGTCGGCAACAAAGAAAAAAGTAGAACGTGATGAGAAATTATGCTTTTCGGTCTTGACAGAATCGAGCGATTGTGGTCTAATAGAATGTTTATGAGGCAGATATATCGCAACAGCTTTGATTTTTGGTGGTGGCCTGAGGACATAGATCCAGCAGGCAAGCGATAATTTGCTACAGAAAAACCGCGAAGAGAAATACGTGACGCAGCCTGTTGGAAACGACAGGCTGCGTTTTTTTGTTGGTTTTTGGG
>CAYNQP010000012.1:0-16464 GCA_964399325.1 uncultured Pirellulales bacterium | reverse complement strand
GGGCCGAGCGTACCATGGTTTCCGGGGATACTACTGAATCCCAGTCAACTGCCCAGAACGATGAAGGCAACACACCCGAGGCCGTCCGTGCGATGAAGGCCGAACTGCTTGACGCCCGAAGGCGTCAGGCTGAGGCCGCCAGACAATTGTGGCAAATCGAGGCTGATGTCGAGGAGGAGGACCATCTCACGTTGCTTTGCGACACGCTCATCGACCAGAACGAGATTGCTGCTGCCAAGAGCGTTGTCGAAGTCTTCCTGGATCGGGTGCCGAACAGTGCGGCGGCATTGTTCTACCAGGGTCTCTTGTCCGAGCCCGACCCGGCTGCTTGTCCGCCGTCCAGACGGCAGGAGATCAGGGTGCAGGCGAGCCGTAGCATTGCAGATCCGGTCGCACAGTCGATGGCGATGGGGGTGCTCTATCAGCAGAATGACCAGCTCGATGAGGCGGCGGTCCAATGGCGAAAGGTCCTCGATGCGACCGCGGTGCAAGAGACTCAGGCCGAGCCGGTCCTTCTGCACACCAGGCAGTTGAGTCCTCGGCAAGTGGCGGCGGCCCACCTTTTTGACATTGCTCGCTACCGGGAAGATTGGCCGCTTGCCGGGGAGGTCACCCAGATGGTCAAGGCCGGCAATCTCGATGGTTGCGACGGTCATCTCTACGGGGGTCGTCTGGCCTTCGCCAGAGGCGAGCAGAAGGGGGCTTTGGCTGAACTCGATGAGTGCCTCAGGCTCAAACCGGTCTTTTCATATGGGTATATGTTCCGCGCCAATATTCAGGCCACCATCGGCAATGAGCGTGCGGCCATTGAGGATGCCCGGAAGGCGTCGCATCTGAATCCCATCGACCCGGTTGTGGCCAGGACACTGGCGAATGCCCTGCTCATGCGGAATCATAATCTCGGCAACAACGTGTCGGAGGAACAGCGGCAAGAGACGAAGCTGGCGCTGGAGCATGCGATCCGGTTGAATCCGCGCGACGCACAAGTGCTGATCGCCTATGCCGAGCTGATTGACGACAGCGAACCGTTGAAGGCATTGGCCATTCGACAGACGATTCAGGCCAACGCACCCAGCCTCAACAACGCCGTCATGCTCGGCAGACTGGCCACCGGTGTCGCGCTGAAGGAAACCGATGAGGCCCGGAAGAAGGCGCTCTTTGCGATGGCCGAGACGGCCTTCGAACAGGCCCGGCAGACGGATCCCAGCAATGCCTTCGTGCTCGAGAGCTATGCCGAGTACTACCGCGCCAGAGGACAAAATGACAAGGCTCAGCAACTGCTCGTCGAATCTCAGGATGGACGGCTCTTGTGGCGCCACTACTATCGCATCGGGCGATACGAAGAGGCGAGGAAGCTCCTGGAGCAAATACTGGCGGAACAGGAAGACAACACCGATGCTCTGAAAGGACTCATCCTGGTCGGGCAGGCAACCGGAGATAGGGAAACGGTCAAGACATACGCGGAGAGACTCCTGTCCCTCGAGGACAATGTCACCAATCGCCTGGCCCAGATCAGGGCCTATTTGGATGCGGGCCTGATTCAGGACGCCGGGTACAAGCTGCAGAGTTTCAAGGAGAGATACCCTGACGAATCTCGCATCGGTCTGATGGAGGCGTTGCTGGCCAAGCGACAGGGGCAACTGCCACGCGCGCTGGAACTGACGAATCGCAGTCTGGAAAAGAACCAGCAGGACGCGTCGGTCTGGCGTTTGCGAGGCGAGATCTGCCTGTTGATGGGTGATGTCGATCAGGCCATCACGGATCTGACCAAGAGTCGATCGTTGGAAGATAGTCCTGTCACGACGGTGACTCTGGCCAAGGCGTATGTCTGGGCCGGAAGTGACGGCGAGGCCATCACTCAATTACGGGCCGCCCTTGCGGGTCCGGCCGTGCCCCCTGAGGCCAGGACACTACTGGAGAGCATCTACCAGCGACTGGGGCGAGACGAATCGCTCCGGCAGTTCTACGCGGACACGCTGACCCAATTCCCCAACAGTATCGCATGGCTGACGCGTGCGGGATCGTTCGCCATCGATCAGCATGACTATGACAGGGCTACGGAACTGTACCGGAAGGCCTATGGGCTCAGGCAGGAGCAGTTGTCCGGAGCCCCCGCGGCGACGCGTGACGCGCAGTACGCGATTTCGTTGGACGGCTATTTGCGAGCGATGATTCTCAGCGCCGGCGAGCCGGGCAAGCCGGGCGGCTCGTGGCATCCCGAAGTGTTGGATAAGGTCTTCCAGGAAGGTCAGTCGTATATCGACACGCCGTATGCCGTGGTGGTGCTTTGTCGGATGGCCGAGGCCCGGAAGACCCTGGGCGACACGGAGGCGGTCAGGAACTACTGCCGCGAAGCCGTGGACAAGGCATGGGGCGACGATACCCTGGCGGCCGAGGTCCTGCTGCGCGTCTATCTTCTCCAGGGGCTCGACGAAGTCTCCACCTACTGCGGCCGGCGGCTGGAGACAAACCCGGAATCGTTGGTCGCGAATTTCACGATGTTCAATCTGGCCCGGATTCGGAATGACTACGACGATGCTGTCGGTTATATCGACAAGTGCATCGCTCTGTCCGGCTCCGAAGACCGGCAACGCCGTGAGTATATGCTGAAGAAGGCCGATATTCTGACCCTCGCCCACCAGAAGACTTCCGATAAACAGTATCTCGAAAAGGCTGTTGAGGTTTACGAAAGTCTGGCGGCCCAAATGCCGAAAAACAGCAGTGTTCTGAATAACCTGGCGTATCTGCTGGCCCAGAGCGGTCGGGATCTCACCCGAGCGCTGGAGGTCGCCCAGAAGGCGCTGGCGGGTGATCCGGACAATGCGATCTATCTGGACACCTACGCCTATGTCCTTCACAAGAACGGCAGGGACGCCGAGGCGGCTGAATCGATCGCGGCGGCCATCCAGCAGTATGAGGTCAAAGGGACACCATCGGCCGAGGTGTACGAGCACCTGGGTATGATAAAAGAGGCGCTCGGAGAGAAAGGGAATGCGTTGGCGGCCTATCGCCATGCTCTGGAGGTCGCGGGCAACATCACGTCCGATGCTGTCAAGGAGCGCCTTCGCCTGGCCCTGGAACGGTTGCAGTAGACACGAGAGAATAGATCAGACGTTGCGTGTTCGTGGACCGAGCGGGTTCGTGGATGAGGATCGGAGAGTGACACGATGAAGAGAAGTCCGACGGCGTCCGGCCGGAGGCCCAGATCAGCCGGAGTCACGTCCGCTTCGACGGCTGTCCTGACGCCGAAGGAAGTCCTGGGCATGCTGCGCCGGCATATGTGGCTCATCCTTTTCATGACCCTGTTCGGAGGGATGGCCGGTACCGGCGGATGGATCCTGGTCCGGCGGCATCGGCCGCTCTACCGCGCGGAGACGGCTCTCCAGGTCCTGCCCCCCGTCGACACCGATCCCATGGAGATCGTGGCCACTCAGGTCCAGCAGGACCTCCAGTACGGACACCGCGTATCGGTGGCCAACCTCATCAGGAACCAGAACAGCCTTTGGGACCTCCTTGGCAGTAGCAAAGTGCGAGGAACCAAATGGTTTCGGCAACAAGTCGGCGGCGACACGGACGTCGAGGGACGGGCCGATCCGGCCCGGATCGTCAGGGCCGTCAAGTACCTGGAGAAGAACCTGATCGCCTTTCCACACCGGGAAGCAGACCAGATCATCATGTCGATGACGTGCAGCGACCCCGCTGAGGCCGCTCTGATCGTCAATGAGATGGCGCGGCTGTTCGTCAGTCAACACGGAGAGGTCAAGAAGGAGGAGCTTGGGGCGAAACTGCTCGATTTGAACGGCCAACTAAGCAATGTGCAGCGAGAGATCACCGCCAGTGAGAATGCCCTGCGAGATCTGCGCGCGGAAAGCGGTATCAGCGATCTGGAGCAGCCGACGGGTCGCTACTTCCAGCACACCATTACGCTGCGTCTGAACGACCTCGAGCTTCAGGAGAGCGAACTGGAGCTGGCGGTCAAGCAGCTCCGGGCTGACATCGGGAACTTGAAAGCGCTGGCCGAAGGGCCTATCACCGAGCAAATCGAGCACGCTATCGAGCGCGATCCGGTGATGGTTTCGTTGGCCGAGCAGTTGGCCCTGTTGCAGGCCCAACTGTCGGGTCGGCTCACCAAATTTGGTGAAGGCCATCGCGTGGTGCGTCAAACCCAGGAACAGATAAACGAAATCGAGGTCAAGCGGGGTCAGCGCAAGACGGAAATCGCCGAGCAGACCCGGCGCGCCAACCTCTACAATGCGCGTGACAGTCTGCGCGTGCTGGAAGAGCGACTCGCCGAACTCCAGCGCCTTCGCAATCAGGCCCAGGAGAAGCAGAAGGAGCTGGATGAGGCGCGGGCCCGCTACGAGCAGATCGTGAAGAAACGCGATGAGCGAACCGAGATACACGACCAGCTCAAGGCTCAGATCGAGAAGATCGGGATCATGATCAACGATCCCGGGACACCCAAGGTTCAGCGTCTTAGAGAGGCGCTGCCCCCGTTGGAGATGGTTCTTTCACGGCATCTCCTGCTGTGGATTCCCGGCGGAACGATGTTGGGTCTGATGTTTGGTCTGTCCCTGGCGTTCCTGGTCGAGATGCTCAACGATCTCGTGCGGACGCCTAGCGATGTGCGACGATTCCTGTATTTGCCTCTGTTGGGTGTCATACCGGACGCCGGCGAGGACCGCGCGGTGGATGACGTTGACCTGTGTCACGTCGTGGATCAAGCACCCTATTCGTTGCTGGGCGAGTCCTATCGACGGTGTCGGACGAATATCGATCTGTCCGACGAGGCCGGGCCCAGAACCCTGCTCATCGCCAGCGGCAATGCAGGCGACGGCAAGACCTCTTTGGCCTGCAACCTGGCCGCGGCGTTTGTCGCCAAGCACGAGAAGGTCCTTCTGATCGATGCGAACCTTCGACAGCCCAGGCTGCACCTGGCCTTCCCGCGGAGCAGTTCGGAGGAAGTGGGAGAGGATCGCCGGCAGGGTCTGACGAGCCTCCTGATGGAGCAGTGCGTCTACCGGGAGGCGATCCGGCCGAGCAGCATTGGGGGCCTGGATCTGGTCTACGCGGGCCCGCCCACCGCCAACCCGGCAGATTTGCTTGCCGGCCATCGAATGAGGGAACTCGTGGAAAGTGCCGCGAGAGACTATGACCGTGTCGTCATTGACAGCCCGCCGGTTCTGCTTGTCAGTGATGTGAAGATGCTGGCCCGGCTCGCCGATGCGACGCTTCTGGTATTCAACGCGGCCGCCACCAAGCGAGGGGCCGCCCAGCGGACGATCTTCGAGCTGCAGGAAGTCGGTGCCAATGTGATCGGCTGCGTGCTCTTCGGTGCCGAAGCCATAAAGGGCGGCTACTTCCGTAGGGAGTTCAAGGCGTACCGCAAGTACCTCAAACCCCAATTGGCGGCCAGTTCCGCCTGATACGAAGACCGGACAGCTTGCGAGTCTTAGAGTGGAATAGCCAGAAAGAGTTCGCATTCTGCGGCTGCAACCGTAGAATAGGCACCTTTTTGTGGTCGTATGTTTTTGCGAGAGGTTGATACGAATGGAGAAGTTCCTAGTGACGGGCGGAGCCGGGTTCATCGGCTCGAACATCTGCAAACGGCTGGTGGCCGAGGGGTATTCCGTGCGCGTGGTAGACAATCTGCTCACGGGCAAGCGGAGCAATCTTGACGGCGTTATTGACAAGATCGATTTCGTCGAGGCGGACATGGGCGACGAAGAAGTGGCCCGGTCGGTTGTCAAGGACATTGACATCGTTCTGCATGAAGGGGCGCTGCCGTCGGTGCCACGAAGCGTGGACGATCCGGCCGCCGCTCACCGACACTGCGTCGATGCCACCTTCATGCTTCTCTTGGCGGCCCGGGATGCGCACGTGAAGCGTTTTGTCTATGCCGCCAGCTCTTCCGCCTATGGCGACACGCCCACGATGCCGAAGGTCGAGACCATGCCGACGAGCCCGCTGTCTCCCTATGCGGTGGGAAAGCTCGTGGGAGAGTACTACTGCTCCGTGTTCTGCAAGGTTTTCGGCTTGGAGACGATTTCGCTGCGCTATTTCAACGTGTTCGGGCCGCAGCAGGACCCGACCAGCCAGTATGCCGCCGCCATCCCGGCGTTCGTCACCGCCATCCTGAAGGACCAGCCGCCCACCATCTATGGCGATGGGGAGCAGAGCCGCGACTTCACCTATATCGACAACATCGTCAAAGCCAATCTCTGTGCGGCCCGCGCCAAGAAAACCGGTGGCGAGGTCGTCAATGTCGCTTGCGGCGAAAAGATCACCGTCAATGGAATCATCGCCATGATAAACGAGATTCTGGGCAAGAACGTCAAACCGATCTACGCGCCCGAACGGCCGGGCGATGTCAAGCACTCGCTGGCCGACATCACCGCCGCCCGGAAGCTCATCGGCTTCGAGCCGGTCGTCCTCTTCCGCGAAGGCCTCGAACGCGCCATCGCCTGGTACCGCGACAACTGGACGTAGCCGTGGTCTTTCGGACAAGTGCGGATTCGGTCCAGACACGGTCGGTTCGCGCATGGTGGGGATTGACCTGTCGTGCACCTTCCGGTATTCTGGCTTACCGAGATTGGTCAGCGGCTCATTCGAAGCATTTGTTCTGCCCACGAGGGCATTGAGGTTGCGCCATGTTCAAGACTGTGCGAGTGAAGAATTTCCGGGCGATCACGGACCTCACGGTCGACGGTCTGGGCCGGGTAAACCTGTTCGTGGGTCACAACGCGTGCGGCAAGACCACTCTGCTCGAAAGCATCTTTTTCCTTGTGGGCCCTGCGAATCCGCATCTGCCCGTCAAGGTCAACGTGAATAGAGGACTGCCCTACATTAGTAACTTGGTTTGGCCGACGTACTTCCATAACATGGACCTAGATGCCTCGATTGAGATCATTGGTGAGGAGTCCGAAAGCGACCGAATGCGGAGACTGTTGATACGCCCCAGGTACGACGACCGGGGATCCAGTGGGGGGAACGCTGCATCGTCGATGTTGCCCGGTTTCGCTACCACCGGTCCGCAGACTCACGGCGGAGTCAACGGGCTTTGCCTGGAATACGACCGTATGGTCGAATCGGAAGCGCCTACTGTCTCGGAAGTGGTGCTCAGAGGCGACGAAATGGTTGTTCTGGGTGCCAAAGACTCGTCCCTGCGAAGTGCCTTTCTCATTCCTGTCCCAGGCGACCTGCACGAGGCATTCAGCGAAGTACAGAAGAAGAAACGAGTGCCCGAGATCGTATCGCTCCTGAAAGAACTCGAGCCCGAGTTGACTGATCTACGGCTCTCCGGTTCCCCGAACGTGCTGTACGCAGATATCGGCGCACCTGAACTCATTCCAACTAATCTCATGGGTGGTGGGATCATGAGGTTTCTGAGTGCTGCCTTGGCGATGCTGGTCTGTCAGGACGGTGTTGTATTGATTGATGAGATTGAGAACGGTCTGCACCATTCAGCGCAGGGTCGGCTTTGGGGTGCTGTCTTTAGTTGGGCGAGGAAGCTGAACGTCCAGGTGTTTGCCACTACGCACTCGATGGAGTGCATCAAAGCCTTTAGTGATGCCACGGAGTCGGAGTTGTTTGGGACCGATGCCAAGCTCCTGCGTATCGAACGAAAAGGTGATGCCTTCCGATCTGTCGAGTACGAACGTGACATGTTGGCTGAGTCTCTGGAGAGTAATTGGGAGATAAGGTAGTGGCGAGGCCGAGCCCTGGGACTATCACGAGCCGAAATCTGCTGGCTGTCGAGGGAGAGGACGAGAGGAATTTCTTTGACAGGTTGTTGTGAGAGCTTTCCCTCTTGGATGTCCAGATTGAGTGCGTGGGGGGAAAGAATCAGTTTTCCGACAAGTTGCCCGCCTTGCTCAAAGTACCGGGCTTCTTTCAACCGGATGGGTCTTCGTTTGTCATGCGTTTGGCGATTGTCCGAGACAAGGATGAGGACGACGCTTTCAGGAGCATCGCGAACATCGTGAAAAACGCTGATCTTGTTCCGCCGCTCGCGCCCGGCCAGTTCTCTGACGGGAGTCCGCGCGTGGGCGTCTTCATTATGCCCGGTGAGCATGTTGATGGGACAATGCTGGAAGATCTATGTCTGGAGACAGTGAAGGATCATCCGGCAATGCGGTGTGTCGGTCTCTTTGCCGAATGTGTTCAGGCTCTAGCGGATTCGCCTCGCAATCCATCCAAAGCAAAGTGCCAAACGTTCCTGGCGGCCCAGGCGGACATCGCCAACAGTGTGGGGGTGGGCGCGCAGAAGGGATACTGGAATCTCGGATCGCCAGTCCTTAATGAGCTGAAGGCTTTCCTGGAGAACCTTCGATAGAGTCTGTGCCCGGACATGCGGCCAGATATCCGCGATCATCGTTGGCTCTGTGGTGCATGTCCGCCTATTCGAGTTGGCTGCGGAGGGTTTCGGCGTTCTCCAGGACTTGTTCGCGCGTCGGGTATTGCCTGGGCTTCAGTTCGAACGTCCATTCGTAACTATCGACGATCCGGCCGGGGTATAAGACCTGCGCGAACAGATCAAACGGGGCGTAATCATGGAGAGGGGCTTTTAGCTTGCGGGCGGTATCAAGGGTCTCGTAGCCCTCCTTGCTGATTCGGACCCCGTAGTTGCCATACCAACTAAAGGGGACCGTCACGGGCGAGACGCCTAATTGCTCGTCATTCAACGTGACGAGGGCCCCCTGGGGCTCGGTGTTGATGGTCAGCTTCCGCTCCACGCAGCCGGTAACCAGCGTGGCCGCCAGGGCGGTGACGATAAGAAAGCATGCAGATCTCTTCATATCCAGAATTCCTTTGGGTGGTCCAGATCCTTCACTGGTGTCCATTATAGAGAAACTCTGCTCTGAGGGAAGCCCGAACTCCAATCCCGCACACACCGCGACTCGCCTGCGGCCGACGGTCAATCGGCCGACATGCACCGGTTCTTGCCCCACTCGCGCAGGGCGCAGACCTTCTCGGCCATCGTTGTCGACAGAGGAGGCGAGACCTCCAGGGCTGCTACAATGCGCTGGGTGTCCAGGTCGGCTTTGTCGGCGTAGGCTTCGTGCAAGGCCGATATGACCGCCTGTTCGATCTCGGAGCCGCTGTAGCCTTCGGAGGCCTCTGCCAGCGCGTGCAGGTCGAACTTCTCAGGGTCTCGGCCGCGTTTGCGCAGGTGGATGGCGAAGATCTGTTCGCGGACGGCAGACGTCGGCAGGTCCACGAAGAAGATCTCGTCGAAGCGGCCCTTGCGCAGCAGCTCGGGGGGCAGCGCCTCGATATCGTTGGCGGTGGCCACGACAAAGACCGGGGCCTCACGTTCCTGCAACCATGTCAGCAGTGTGCCGAACATGCGCTGGGAGAGCCCGCCGTCGGCGCTGCGGCTGGCGGCCGAGGCGAAGGCCTTCTCGATCTCGTCGATCCACAGAATGACCGGCGCCATCATTCCGGTTTGTCGGAGTGCGTCGCGCAGGTTGTGCTCCGATTCCCCGATGAAGCTGCCGTAGAGCGTGCCGGGGTCCAGCCGCAGCAGAGGCTGGTGCCAGGCGGTGGCGATGGCCTTGGCACAAAGGCTCTTGCCGGCGCCTTGGACGCCGAGCATGAGAACCCCTCGTGGCGGCGTCAGGCCGAATTCCTTGGCCTCGCTGCTAAAGACATCTCTGCGCTGGTTCAGCCACTTTTTCAGACGGTTCATGCCGCCGATTTCGCTCAGATCCAAAGGCGTCTGGATGTATTCGAGCAGGCCCCCTTGCTGAACCATCCGTCGCTTGTTGGCGATGACGATGTTGATATCCTCGTCTCGGAAACGCTGGTCAGCCGCCACCGCGTCGTTGATAATGCGCACCGCTTGGCGACGCGTCAACCCGCGCAGATTGCGGACGATCGTGTCCAGCCCTTTCTGTGTGATGCCGACCTCGATGGGCTTCTTGCGGTGCAGCCGCTGGAGCGTGGCACGGATGATCTGCAGCAGTTCCTTCTCGTCGGGGAAGGATATCTCGAAAGGCCTGCTGTAGCCTTTCACCACCTCGGGAAGTTTGTCGTTGCTGTCGATCATCACGATGCTCAGGCCGGTCCTGCCGAAGCTGTCGATCAGGTCTCGGAGGATGCGCAGGGCCTTACCCCCTCGCACGTGCTCGGCCAGATCGAGCGTGACAAGGATCGATCCGGGCTTGGCCTGCGACATATTGGCCAGTCCGGCCGCCGGGCCGTCCGTGTCGGCGATGGACGGACTGCCGTCGATCAGCCCGTCCCGGACGCCGTCGGCGACCGACCAGACCCACATGTCGCGTTTGAGCTTGGCCGCGGTCTTCCGCACGATTTCCAGGGCATAGTGCTCTTCCTGGGTGATGATGGAGATACAGGAATAACCGCCTTCTATCAGTTGCTCGAATTGCTCGAAATCACTCATTTCTTCAGAATCCTCTGTCCAGTCGATCTGCCCGATAGCTTATCCGATGTCCTTCGCGCTGGCAAGCCGAACGTGAACTGCGTGTGTTCCCATTCACGGGTAGAGACGCAAGATGTTGCGTCTCTACAAACGCCCCGACGGCGCCTTGGCCGCGATCCGGCGCTGTATTCGAACCGGGCCCGGTGGGACCAGCGAGTTGCGACCATGGTTGACACCCATACTCGACGAGAGTAGTCTATCGGCTTACAACCGACGTTCGTAAGGGTCTGCTTCATGAAGATATCACTGAACTGGCTGAATGATTATATCGACACGGGCCTCAGCGGCGAACAGATCGCGACCATTCTCAGCGATTTGGGCTTCCCCTGCGAGGGGATTGAGAAGCTGGCGGAGGACGTCGTTCTTGACGTTGAGGTCACGAGCAACCGGGGCGATTGCCTCAGCCACATCGGTGTCGCACGGGAGTTGGCCGCGGCTACCGGCAAGGAACTGCGGCTGCCGCAGGTCGAGCTGGAGGAGATGGATAAGGACGCCTCGCAGTTTGCCCGCGTGGAGATTCGCGAACCCCCTCTGTGCAGACGGTACACCGCCCGGATCATTGACGGTGTCAAGGTGGGACCTGCGCCGGACTGGATGGCGAAGCGGCTGGAAGCCGTCGGCATGCGGAGTGTCAACAATGTGGTCGATGCCACCAACTATGCGATGATGGAGACGGGCCAGCCCCCGCACGCGTTTGATTACGCTACGATTACGGAGGGCAAGATCATTGTCCGGAAGGCGGCGCCGGGCGAACAGATTGTCAGTATCGACGGGGCGAAGTGTACCTTGGACCCGGACATGCTCGTCATTGCTGATGCGACGCGCCCGGTCGCCATTGCCGGCGTCATGGGGGGGCTGGAAACGGAGGTTGGCGATGCGACCACGACGATTCTCCTGGAGGAGGCATATTTCGACCCGGTGTGTGTGCGGACGACCTCGCGCCGGCTGGCGTTGCCCTCCGAGGCGGCGTTCCGGTTCGAGCGAATCGTAGACATCGAACGAATTGACTGGGCGTCGCAACGCACCGCGCAGCTCATCGCACAGGTGGCGGGCGGCCGCGTGGCGAAGGGGGTGGTGGATGCCTACCCGATGAAGCGTCAGCCGATTCAGGTCCTGCTGAGGCTGTCGCGTTTGAACAAGCTGCTCGGTATCGAGGTGCCTCCCGAAATCGTCCTGAAGATTCTGTCGTCGCTGTGCTTCGAGCCGCAGTTGTCCGGCGATATCGTGACGTGCTCGGCGCCAACCTGGCGAAGCGATATCTGCCGGGAGGTGGACCTGATCGAGGAGGTCGCGCGCGTGCATGGTTACGACAAGGTCCCGACGCGCCGGAGGATTCAGATCGAGGCTGTTGCCGCTGATTCGAGGCAGACGCTGGCTCAGTCGGCGCGTGCCTTTTTGAATGCGTGCGGCTTCTATGAAACCGTCTCCGTGACCTTTGTCGATCCGACGGCCGCAAGCCTGTTCAGTGGCGGGGATGCCGCCGCGCAGTTGGGGGTCAAGGATGTCTCACGCAAGAGTGCCAATCTGTTGCGGCGGACGCTGCTGGGCTCGCTCCTGGGCGTTCTGAAAACGAACGCCAACGCCGGGAACCTGCCGTGTCGCATCTTTGAAATGGCTGACACGTTCATGCCATCCGAGAGCGGAGAGGGCTTGCCGGTTGAAGGGGTGAAACTCGCTTTGGTCTGCGACAGTGACCTGCGGCAGATTCGAGGGACGGTCGAGGGTCTGATACAGTGCGTCGATCGGCAGGCGCAAGTCGATCTCGTCCCGGCTGATGTCACCTGGGCTGAGGTAGGCGCCCGCGTGATGGTGGGAGGGAAAGTCATCGGCGCTGCAGGGGTTTTCGGCAGCGCGATACGAGACAAGCTGGATTTCAATGAGATGTCGCCCGTCGGGGCCGAGCTGGATTTTGACGCCCTGCTCGAATTGAAAGCAGGGCCGGTCAAGATTCGACCGATCCCGCGTTTCCCCGCGATCGAGCGCGACCTTTCGATCGTGGTGTCGGAGGAGACAGCGTGGGCCAACATTGCCAAGGCGGTCGAGAGTAGTTCTCCGACCGAGTTGGAGGATGTCCGCTTTGTGGACATCTATCGGGGCAAGGGTATTTCCTCAGGCAAGAAGAGCGTGACCCTGTCCTTGCGGTTCCGCGACGAGGATGGCACGCTAACCCATGACACGGTAGATGGTTATCAAGCGGCCATCGTGGAGAGTCTGAATCGGGTCGTGGGTGCGGAATTGCGGACCGTGTGAGATGACCCCTGCACTGTCGCTTTTTGTCTTCAAGATAAGGCGTGGGACGTGCCGATAGGAGCAGCAGAGCACGGCAGAAGGGTGGTGCTGGACACGGTTTTTTGTCGGGGCGTATTTCCTTGACTGGAGGCCCTTGATCTGCTATAAGAGAATTGCAGGCTGACCCCTGCGATGTTCGTCAAGAGAGCGTGCTGTTGAAAGAACCGATACCCGTTCTGAGGGGAATCAGGCCTTTTCGGGCCGGACATGCCTACTCGTTAGGACTTTCGGACGAAAGCAACGATTACCCACCTAGAAGTAATGGGTTCTCTTCAAAAGCCTCTCTTACGGCATAGGTGGAGGTTGGCTGGCAATTGACAAAAGGCCTGTTCGCACAGGCCTTTTTTATTTGTCCCATTTAGCAGCGGAAACGCGCGCCGAAATATGGGACGCTCCGATCTGCTGATAGCTGCAAGTGCATGGGGGTTTTGGAGTTAAGCGCGCGAATGGATTTGCCGATGAGAGGGTGAGGCCCTACTTTGCTCCGTACGGCGCTTCGTAACGGAATGTCTTTGCTTTGTGAGGAGTAGAAATGCCGAGTGTCCGTAGTTTTACCGTGCTACCGGCCTTGCCGGATTCCCTGCAAGAATTGGATGTGCTCGCCAAGAACCTGTTCTGGGCCTGGAACCCTCAGACGGTTGAGTTGTTCCGCCGGATCGACCCTGCCCTTTGGGCCGCGTGCAGTCATAATCCTATCAGACTACTCGGTAGCGTCTCGCAAACGCGTCTGCAAGCCCTATCCAGAAACGAGAGCTTCCTGAACGAACTCGGGCGGGCCTCGGAGACACTGCGCTCCTATCTGGAGGCCTCCACGTGGTATGACAAGGTCTGTCCCCAGACCCCGAAACCCACCATCGCTTACTTCAGCGCTGAATTCGGCCTTCACGAGTGCCTTCCGATCTACTCCGGAGGGCTGGGCATCCTGGCGGGCGACCACTTGAAAAGCGCGTCGGATATCGGCATCCCGCTGGTGGGCGTGGGGCTGATGTACCAGAAGGGATACTTTCGACAGTACCTCAACATCGACGGCTGGCAGCAGGAAGCCTATGTCGAAAACGATCTGTTCAACATGCCGGTCGAACTCGTGCGCGAGGAGAGCGGCAGACCATTGACCATTAGCGTCGAGTATCCGGGTCGCAACGTGCAGGCCCAGATATGGCGCATTTCCGTGGGCCGGCTGCCTCTATATCTGCTGGACACCAATATCGCGCCCAACTCTCCGGGGGATCGCATGATCACCAGCAGTCTCTACGGGGGCGACCGCGAGCTGCGGATTCGCCAGGAGATCCTCCTGGGAATCGGCGGCCTCAG
Organism: uncultured Pirellulales bacterium; assembly: GCA_964399325.1. GTDB lineage: Bacteria > Planctomycetota > Phycisphaerae > Sedimentisphaerales > Anaerobacaceae > JAFGLV01. Next base: position 2,420 of record CAYNQP010000012.1, on the reverse strand, counting down.
AGCCCTACTGGCCATGAACGTCAGCCCGACGGTCTGTCACATGAACGAAGGGCACGCGGCGTTTATGGCGCTGGAACGGATTCGACAGCTCAGAAGCGACAAGAACATGACCTTCGACGAAGCGGTCGAGGCGACGCGATCGGGCAATGTCTTCACCGTCCACACCCTGGTCAAGGCCGGCCTCGATGAGTTCAGCGTCGAGCTCATGGACAAATATTTCGGCAACTACTTCCCGCACCTGGGCATCAACTGCAAGCAGTTCCTGTCGCTCGGGCGGATGCTTCCCGACGATGAGAATGAGGCGTTCAAGATGCCGGTGCTGGCGATCCGATTGAGTGGCTACATCAACGGCGTCAGTAAGTTGCACGGGCAGATTTCCCGCGGCGTGTGGGGCTCTCTCTGGCCCGGCGTGCCGGCGAAGGAAGTCCCGATCATATCGATCACCAACGGCATCCACCTCAAGACCTGGCTGTCGGATGAGATCGGCGGCCTCTTCCAACGCTACATCGGACCCACCTGGTCGGAGACCGTTTTCGACCGTGGCGCGTGGGACCAGGTGGACCACATCCCCGACGAGGAATTGTGGAGCACGCATCAGCGGTGCAAAGACCAGTTGATCGTCTTCGCCCGCAAACGGCTGACGGCGCAGATGCAACGTCGCGGCCGGTGTCACGGTGAGTTGAGGCAGGCCGAAGAGGTGTTGGATCCGGAGGTCTTGACCATCGGTTTCGCCCGGCGGTTCGCCGCGTACAAGAGAGGCGACCTGCTCCTGAAAGATGCGCAGCGCCTGGCCAGACTGCTCAACAACCCCGACCGACCCGTGCAGATCATCTTCGCCGGCAAGGCCCATCCGAAGGACGCGGGCGGCAAAGAGATCATCCGACGTATCGTCCATTACGCCTCTGAAGAGAGCGTGCGCCGTCGCATCGTCTTTTTGGAGGACTACGATATCGATGTGGCGCGCTATCTGGTTCGCGGCGTCGATGTCTGGCTGAACAACCCACGTCGCCCCATGGAGGCCAGCGGCACGAGTGGCATGAAAGCCGCCGTCAATGGGGTGCTCAACATGAGCACGCTCGATGGCTGGTGGCCCGAAGGATACATCCCGGAAGGCGGCTGGGTCATCGGCGACGATCAGGAGTACCAGAGTCAGGACTACCACGACACGGTCGAGGCGCAAGCCATCTACAGCATCCTGGAGAACGAGGTGGTGCCCCTGTTCTACGCGCGCAGCGCCGACAACCTGCCGCGCTCGTGGATACAAAGGATGCGAACGACGATCAAATGGGTCGCGCCGCGATTCAATACGCACCGGATGCTCGCCGAGTACACGCGCAGGTTCTACAATCCTGCAGCGACGCGCTACTGCTATCTCGGCGCCGAGGCCATGACCCGCGCGAAGGCCTTCTCTCGGTGGAGATCGGAGATTCGCCGGGCGTGGCCGCAGTTTGCCGTCAAGGACGTCGTGATGAACATGGAGAACGGGGAATCCGACGAGCAGCTCAACCCGCGACAGCCTCAACTGAAGATCGGTTCGGGACTCAACGTTCGCGCCTTGATCAAGTTGGGCGCCGTCAACCCGGAAGATGTCTGCGTCGAGCTCTACCATGGCCCGACCGACTCATGGGGCACCATTCAGCAGGGATCGCCTGTGCCCATGGCCTACGAGCAGAAGGCCGGCGACGACGGCGAACACTGGTTTGCTGGCCGGATGGAGTGTCGAGAGACGGGCCAGCACGGAGTCGCCGTGCGAGTGCTCCCCCATCACCCCGACCAGGTCAATCCCTACGATCTGGGCCTGATCCTCTGGGAAAAGGGATAAGCAAGTGTGAAGTTTCCAGTTTGAAGTGTAAAGCGTGAAGACTTGAGACTTCACACTTCAAACTCGGCTACTCGTTCTCGCGTTCGCTCAGGAGCTTGTACGCTACCTCGGCCGAGGTGGCCTGTTCGAGGGCGGTCTTGAACGTGGTGTCGAGCATGAGTCGGCTGATCCGGGCCAGCGCCTGGATGTGCGGGCCTGTCCTATCGAGTGGTGAAACCAGCAATATCACGATCGACACGGGTCTGCCGTCTATACTCTGAAACTCGATGGGCTCCTGCGTGACTCCCAACGCCATCACGAGTTCCTTCACCGCGCCGCACTTGCCATGCGGGATGGCGATTCCCGAGCCGATCCCCGTACTGCGCGTTCGCTCCCGCGTGAACACCGTATCGAGTGCGACCTGTCTATTTTGAATCAATCCGTGCGCGTCGAGGACGTCCACCAATTCCGTGATGGCCGCCTCCTTGTCGGTGCCGGCCAGCGGAACCTTAACGCACGTTGGTTGCAGTATTTGTGTCAAAACCATGATAAAGATGGCCCAAGAGAAGAAAGAAGGTACCCAGCAGTCCGAAACGAAGGGCAGATTGTACCACCTCCT
>CAYNQP010000011.1:0-17003 GCA_964399325.1 uncultured Pirellulales bacterium | reverse complement strand
AAAACCGCCACTTTCTGCATTTTCCGATCACCGCGGCCGCCTTTGGCTGAGAGCGATAACTAATGTAACCATAAGCCTTTGTGGCACATTGGGTCTCCGGTGGCGCCCCAAAGGGCCGACATCGGTCCGGGACAGTCTCTTTGTTCGTCCCACGCCCGGCCCCCAGACGGCGTCGCCCGCAAGGTCTTCGCCCCCTGGCTACGGAGGCGATTTCATGGGTCTTCCAGAAGATTGCGGCCTCCAAATAGCTCGTCGCGCCTTCTTACCGGATTGTCGCATCGCCCCTCTGCGTAACGTCCCGCAAATTAAAACTTACCGCATCCTATATAACTTAAAAAGGGCCTTCTCGGGCCGTCGCACATCACCCAGGCCGTTGACCAAGCCTGCCCTTCAGGACACGTCCTCCGTACGGGTTTGCACTCCGGGCGCCACGGGCCGATCCCGCAGACATCGAGAGAACCCTCGAAGCCGTGGAACCACGCGGCGAAAATCCGGCGCAATTTCATAGCTGATGACTTGTGGAACACGTCAAATCCGCGTAGACTAGGAAACCCAATGGGTGCTCCCTAATAGAGTGATATGACAATTCAACCGCTTACTATTGACTTCGACACATGACGAAGATCGCTGAGAGAACAAAACGTGTTCAAGAAACCATCGCGGCCGCCTGTGCAAGATCCGGTCGTGAGCCGGAGGATGTCCGCCTTGTTATCGTAACGAAGTCGGCCGAGATCGAACAGGTCAAGGAGATCATTCGGCTCGGCTTCGATCATCTGGGCGAGAACCGGGTGCAGCAATTGAAGAAAGTGTCCGGACAGGTGGCGGAATTCCTGGCCCAGGAAGGTGCTGATGCCAAGTTGCCCCGCGAGATTCACTGGCACATGATCGGACACCTCCAACGCAACAAGGTGCGCCACGTGCTTTCGGCCACGTCGCTCATCCATTCGGTCGACACACTTCGTCTGGCGGAGGAAATCAACAGCGCGGCCGGAAAGATGAATTTGCGCACTCGGGTGCTCCTCCAGGTGAACACATCCAACGAGCCGCAGAAGTACGGGGTCCCCGTCGGAGCGGCCACGCATCTGGCCGAGCAGATCGAGACCCTGCCGCACATTCAGCTTATCGGACTGATGACCCTGGCGCCATTGACCCGCAACCAGGATACGATTCGGGCGTGCTTCGTGCGCGCCCGCGAGTTGTTCCTGGAGATGCGAGGTGAGAAGATCGTCGGCAGCCAGTTCACCGAACTGAGCATGGGAATGAGTTCCGACTATGAGGTGGCCGTAGAGGAGGGGGCAACGCTCCTTCGCATCGGCTCTGCCGTCTTCGCCAGATGAGGAAGCACTCCCGAAAATCCGCACCGAACGCCCCCACTGCGCGAGAAAAGGCGTGAAACCGCCAAAGTCGCCCCTCCATTGAGACGACATCAAGGATAACAACACCGCCTGCATGGATGGGTGTTGCACATTTCGGTGCAAGACAACAAGGCGACAACAATGGGGAACACACAACTTGGAAGCAGCGTCGAAGGGCTAACCGACTTCACGGATGTCGTCTATTTGTCCGATAAAACGCATCTGCCCACAGAGATCCGACGGTTATTCCGGCAAAAAGGGCGGTCTTTTCTCCGGCTGCCCCTGGAAGGCTACCGCGCGGTCCACATGCGACCCGACCTTGTGGGAACGGTCGTCATCGACACACGGGGCAAGGATGTCTCGGAAGACCCGGAACTCGGTCGAATCATCGAGTACCTCGAGAGAGATAACATCGGAACGATTCTACTGACACAGCACTTCAAGCGGCCGGCCAGAAGCTTCTCACTGACGCCGTCCGATACCAGCTTCTCCGTCAGCGATACCTTCGGTTCGATTTCGCTGGACGCCCTCTGGGCAAGGATCGAGGTGAACCTGGCCTGCCGAAAAGAGCAGAATTCGGGCGTCGCCGTGAAGCTGCCCACTGCGGTCAGTGCGGTGGAGCGCCATCTCGCCAACCGATCCAAGCAGCCAGAGGGCACGGACACAATCGGCGACAACCTCAAAGAGCAACTGCGTCTGGCCGGACTGGTCCAGCGCGACTTCCTGCCTTCTCAATTGCCCAACTGCCCGGAGGTCCGATGGGCAGCCACCTTCATACCCGCAGAATGGGTCTCCGGCGACATCTATGACGTCGCCAGAATCGACGAGCAGCATATTGGATTCTATATCGCCGACGCCGTCGGACATTCCATGCCGGCCGCCCTGTTGACGATCTTCATCAAGCACGCCCTCGCGATGCGGGAAACGATCGACAGCAGCTACCGCATCTTCTCACCGACCGAGGTCATGACAAATCTCAATATGAAGATGCTGGGACAGAGACTTTCCGGATACCAGTTCGCCACGTGCTGCTATTGCATTCTCAACATCAAGACACGGCAGCTCACGATGGCCAGAGCCGGTCATCCGTATCCCATCCTCCTTCGCGACGGACAGCCGCCTCGCCCTCTGGAGACACGAGGCTCTCTTCTGGGCATCTTCGAGAGCGCCGAATTCATACAGAGCACCACGCAGCTTCAAGCCGGCGACCGGCTGCTGCTCTACTCCGACGGCGCCGAGACTCTGATCGGGCAGCTCGAAGACAAGAACGGGTTCCAGTTCGCCGATGAGTTCCTCGCCCTCCAAAGCGCCTCCATCACAGAAATCATCGATGGGCTGACGGAGATCGCCAAGAACCGGGACATCGATCCGGCCGAGGTGGATGATTTTACCCTCGTGGGGCTGCAGATATCCTGATGCGGCCCGCACCGACATCAGACATCTCATCGGTCATTCCGTTCCCGGGATGATATCATCGAAACAGGCGCGCGCGCGGTCCCTCAGAATCGCCAACATCGCCCGGCAGGCGTCACGGATTTCCCACTGCGCTTTGGCGGAGGTGCGCAGCTTGAAGATGTGACGCCACTCGCGAAAGTCGGCCGAGACGACGATCTCGCTGGTGCAGGCGTTCGGCAACACGAAGCGCGCATCTTCTTTTCTCAATCCTCGTTCGCGCCACTTGCGGTACATCCGCTGGATGGTCTTCATGTCCTGGTGGAAATCATTGAGAAACTCGGCGGGCATGCCTTCGGGCACCACGTAAGCAAAGCAGTCCTCATCCACGTAGCGTTGCGATTGCTGCGAGACGGCCATCAGACGGTGTCTGACAAGCTGGTGCGTCATGGCGCGCGAGCAGTTCTTGATGCGGAAGGTGGCGTAGGCGTGTTCGAGCGGAGACTCATGCCCCATCTTGATGAGGCGGCGAATGAAACCGTCGCATGAATCCTCCTCGATCCTGTCAAAACTCAGATAACAGGTCCGACCCGCTTGCTCGATCACCGTCTCGGGATCGGGCGTGATTGCCACCAACTCCACTTCCAACCGATTTTCACAAACCTGCTGACTCATAACCACTCCCTTGGGGTCAAGGTCTCGCGACCCGGCCGGTACGGCCAGCTACGCCACCTGGATTTCCGTCTTGCCCAGCACCGCCAGGGCGGTATCGACATTGCCGAACGGCGCGCTGACGGCAAAGCCCACGACGCGTTCTCGGATCGCGGCCACCAGCTCCCGCGCGATTTCCACGCCCAAGGCCAGCCCCTGCTCCTTGGTGGCAGCCGTGCTCATTCTCTCCAACAACGGCCTGGGAACAACAACCCCCGGAACCTCGTTGGCCATGAACTCGGCGTTCTTGAAACTCGTGAAGGGCCATATTCCCGCCACGATGGGGATCCGGAAGTCCTCGATCGCGTCGAGAAACCGAAAGAAGCAATCCGGATCGAAAACCGGCTGAGTGACGGCAAACTCAGCGCCGGCAATGACCTTTTGCCTGTAGCGCTCGATCTCCCTGTCAAAGTCGGCCGCCACAGGATTGGCTCCCACACCTATGACCAGCGAAGTAGGCGGATCGATCCCGCTGCCGCCGATGTCCCGGCCACGATTGAGATTGTGGACCACACCGGTCAGGGCGATGGAATCCATATCGAAGACCCCTGTCGCGTTGGGATACTCGCCCAGCTTCGGCGGGTCTCCCGTGACAACCAGCAGATTGCGCAATCCAATCGCTGAAGCTCCAAGGATATCCGACTGCATGCCAATGAGGTTTCGGTCGCGACAGCAGAAGTGAAGGACAGCCTCGATGCCCGCTTCCTGCTGAATTCGCACGGCCGTGACCATCGGTGAAAGTCGCGAACTGGCCCTGGGACCATCCGGAATGTTGATCGCGTCGATTCCCGCCTCGGCACAGCGACGAGCTTTCCGCAAAATCGTCGTCATATCGACCCCACGAGGCGGGCTCATTTCGATCATGGTCACTCCCGCGCCAGCGGCGAGCTTGGCGCCGATGCGCGATCTCTCCGCCAACGGCTTGGGCTCGGCCAGAGCCGTTTCTGGGGTCTTGCCGCCGTGCGCCGTGACCGAAACCGTAGACCGAGCAGAGGCCTTGTCCAGGGAGCGGACAACGCGCGCAATCTCTCTGATGTGGTCGGGCGTCGTCCCGCAGCAGCCGCCTATGATCCTCGCTCCTTTCTCGAAGAAGCGCTTGGCATACTCGGCCATGTACTCCGGCGTGGACATGTAGAGCTGCCGCCCCTCGACGGACCGTGGCATGCCGGCATTGGGCTGGATGGAGATGGGCTTGTCCGTAACCGTCCGAACGAGCTCCAGGCTGCTGAGCATGCCCGAAGGCCCGACCGAACAGTTCAGGCCGACCACCGTTACGGCCTCATGCCGGGCGATGCGGACCAAGGCCTGGTCGACTCGCTCGCCGTAGATCGTCTCGTTGCGTTCGTTGACAGTCATCTGGGCGACAATCGGCATATCGCCCAGATCGCTCACAGCGCCAATCGCAACCAGTAGCTCCTCGGTATTCGAGAACGTCTCGAGCATGAGAATGTCGACGCCGCCCTCCACGAGGGCGGCGCCCTGCTCGCGGAACATTTGCCCGGCATCGTCTCGCGTCATCGGGCCGTGCTCGGTTAGTTCGCACCCCAGCGGGCCCATCGCTCCCGCGACCAGGACGCGTCCCCGGGCGGCGGCTTTGGCAAGACGAGCGCCCGCCTGGTTGATTCGCACGACGTCATGGGCCAAACCGTACTGAGAAAGCTTGACCCGATTCGCTCCGAACGTGTTCGTCTCGATAAAGTCAGACCCGGCCTCGACATAGGCGGTGTGGACCCTCTGGACATGCCCACCGTCGCCCAGGTTAAGCTCGTCAAAGCAGCGATTGAGAAAGACCCCCTGTTGATAGAGCATTGTCCCCATGGCGCCATCGCCAATGAGAACTCTCTGGGCAACACGTTCAATGAAAGCTGCACGATTCATATGACCGATACCCCCCGGATTCACTCAGGCTTCGGCCTGGCGGAGCCTGCACCGTTGTCTCTTCTCGCCAGCGTAAGGACTTCGATCAAGCCCGCCAAGGGCGCCGGGGCGAAGCAATACCTGGGCGGTGGAACGTCCGTATAACCCTCTTGCGAGCCATACGGAATACCCACGACGGACTTCAGATACCCTGATGACTGGCGTGCGCCTACCATGCCACCACGCCCACTCTTGGGCGCGCATCACAGGGAACAATATCCAGACGACTACGCCAAGGCAAGCCTTTTCGATAGATGTCTGCCCGTACGCGAGAAACAGCGTACACCAGGCTCTGAGATTGGGCACCAGAGTTGGGGAAATCGCTATTATAGGACAGGCCCTCCACGGCCAGGTGCGCGCCTCCCGGTTTCCGGCGGACATTGAGGGGAAATGGCCTCGCGGAGCCCTTCTAATCCCAAATTACCGCAACATTGGCATTGACATAACTATGGGTAAAATAGTATAATTAGGAAATTATATGTGGAAGTCCAGACTTTGTGCTTGGGGCTGCTTGTATCGTATGTTTTATTTGGAAGAGTACCGGGTGGACGGTGATTGATGCCCCCAATGGGGGCGGTCATTGCCAGCCAGAACGGGCAGAGGTCTTTTCTCTGCCGTCGGGAGGAAGGGGTATCAAGGCATTGCCGTAGAAGCAGCAGCTTCAGGCGTGCCTCCAAGCTCATCCTCCTATCCCTGGACACCCAAGGCACAACAGGTTTCTGAGCTAGGACAATCCCGCTTGCGGGGTGATCTGCAGGGTTTGAAAGGAGCTGTGTGATGAAGAAGGTGTGGATATTCTCAGTTCTTGTCTTCTTGGTGCTCGTGTCCGGATGCAAGGTGTTGGACAAAGCGAAGAGCCCCTTGGGGGAGGACAGACCAGCCGTAACTCGTGCGGGCAGAAGCTACTTCTGGGATAAGGACCTGAGGCCGGCCATCGCTGTGCCAGGTACGCCTTCGACCAAGGCCAGACCCGCCGTGCAGCAAACCGAAGCGCGGACGGCGCAACAGCCAATGTCCGAGGCCATATCTGCACCGGTGCGGTCGGCGGCGACCTCGTCGGAATTGCTGACCGCCTCGGTGGAACAGCTCCGACCCGTGCAACCTATGTTCGCAACTCCCGCCTCAACCTATGAGATGAAACCCCCTATGGGTCGCGACCTTGTGGCGGTAAATGAAGCCGGCGGACACATCCTGTCCATGATCTATCCACGGCCGGACTACGGCATTCTCCAAGTGGACAAGGCCATGCCGGAAGAGGTACGCCTCAACACAACCTTTGGCTACGTGATCAAGGTGACAAACCTGACTGAGATGATGTTGACCGATGTGATTATCACCGAGACCGTCTCCAACGATTTCCAATTCATCGGCTCCGAGCCGACCGCCGCAACGGAGGGCAACAAGCTGGTGTGGGCGATCGATTCCCTGGGGCCCAAGGCCAGCAAGAGCATCAGGATCTCGGGCGTGGCCACCGGCTCCAGGCAACTGGAGCAGTGCACCGCCATCACCCATACGATTCGCGATTGTTCGGTCGTGAAGGTTGTCGAGCCAACACTGCAATTGACGAAAATGGTGCCCAGCGAGGCCTTGCTTTGCGAACCGATCGCCGTTGACTTTGTCCTGAGCAACACGGGGACGGGGACGGCCGAGAACGTCCAGATTGTCGATACGCTTCCGGCCGGAATGCAGACCGCCGATGGCAAGGGCAAGATCGTCCTCGACGCCGGGAGGCTGACGGCCGGGGAATCGCGGCGCTTTTCGATCAAGCTTCGCGCCACGCGGACCGGGGCCTTTGTGAACAAGGCGATAGCAACCTCCGCGAGCGGGCTCAAGGCGGAATCAGAGGCAACGCTCACGACCGTTCGCCAGCCCATCCTCGTCATCACCAAGGCAGGCCCGCAACGGCAGTACCTGGGTCGGTCTCTTTCGTATGAGATCACCGTCCTGAACAAGGGCGACGGGCCCGCGCGCGACACGATGGTCGAAGACATGATCCCGCCCGGCGTGACATCCGTCGAGGCCACCTCCGGTGCACAGTTCTCCAGCTCCAAGTTGGTCTGGGAGCTTGGCACACTTGAATCCAACGCGTCGAAGACCGTCCGTGTCTCGTACACGCCCACGAAGGAGGGTGACGTGATGGCGACGGCGACCGCCACGGCTTACTGTGCCGAGACGGTTACCGCCTCGGCCAAGACGTCTATCAGCGGAATTGCCGCGGCGCGACTCGAGATCATCGATCTGGAAGATCCCGTCGAAGTCGGCGGCACAACCACGTACCTCATCACCGTCACGAACCAGGGCTCTGCGGCAGACACAAACGTGCGTATCGTCTGCGGGCTGGACGACAACCTGCAGTACGTTTCATCGGCCGGGGCGACAGCCGGGTCAATCATGGGCAAGACCGTCAGCTTCGCACCGCTGCGGAATCTTGAACCCAAATCCAAGTCCACATGGCGTGTCGTGGTCCGCGGCGCACGAGCGAGCGATGTCAGGTTCAAAGTGACCATGCACACCGACCAGCTCGCGTTGCCGATGGAATACACCGAGATCACGCACATCTATCAACAATAGGCCATAGCAACTGCCTGGAATAACCAACGCCGCGGCGCCTCAGCGTCGCGGCGCTTCTTTTGCGCCGGGCGGTCTGTTCAAAGCGCACGCGACCACCAGGCCGGGAGAGGCCGCCGGCACCATTGGGTGTGGCCGTCCGGCTCCCTCGCCACCCTGAAATTGTATTGCCAAAGCCCGCCTCTGGAGGGTATACTGCCCGCAACAGTTGAATGATTGCCTAGAATCCCCGTCAGGGGAGTTTTTGTAGGGACCTTCCGAGGAATCCAGGCCGGCTTCCGGAAAGGACGCAATGATGGCCGAAAAAGACGCCGACGTGCAGAAGATTCGAGAGCTGATCAAGATAATGCAGGAAAATGATCTTGTGAAGATCGACATCAGGCACGGTGACGACCGGATCGCGCTTCGGCGGGCCGGGCCTCCCCAGCCAGGACCGATTGCAGGTCCGATCATCGCGTCTCTGCCCGGCGTTATCACCTCTGCTGGGACATTGGAGAACCACGTCACTGGGACAGCTCAGCCGCCCGTCAAGGCCGGCGAGGACTTGCTGGAGATCAAATCTCCTATCGTCGGCACGCTCTACGAGGGCCCAAGTCCTGATTCCGATCCCTACGTCGAACTGGGTACCCACGTCGAACCGCAGACGGTCGTGTGTATCATCGAAGCCATGAAGGTAATGAACGAAATCAAGGCCGAAATCAGCGGCGCGGTAGTCGAGAGACGCGTTAGCAACGGCCAAGCCGTCGAATACGGTCAGGTTCTTTTCCGCGTCAGACCCGACTGAAACCAAGATCGTGGCGTCATTCGCTGCTTTGGACCGGATGACGACGATCTCCAGTATGCGAGGTGAGAGTCACAGCCGATGCTATCGCGAATCCTTGTTGCCAACCGGGGAGAAATAGCCCTCCGAATCATCCGGGCGTGCCGTGAGCTCGGCGCCGAGACGGTGGCGGTCTACTCCGAGGCCGACAGGAACGCTCCCTACGTGCGCTTTGCCGACGAGGCCGTCTGCATCGGACCACCGGAGTGCAGCCAGAGTTATCTCAACATCCCGCGGATTATCAGCGCGGCTGAGATCACCAACGTTGATGCCATCCACCCCGGCTACGGGTTCCTGGCCGAGAACGCGAACTTCGCCGAGATCTGCCGTGACTGCAACATTACCTTCATAGGCCCTCCGGTCGAGGCCATGCGACTGCTGGGCGACAAGGTGGAAGCGCGCAAGCTCGCCCAGAAAGCCAAGGTCCCGGTCGTTCCCGGCTCGGAGGGGACCATTCAGGACGAAAAAGAAGCGATGGCCCTGGCGAACAAGATCGGATATCCGGTGATCATCAAGGCGGTGGCCGGCGGTGGCGGTCGCGGCATGCGCGTCGTGCACAACGACATCAGTCTGCGCGGGGCCATCAGTGCCGCACGGGCCGAAGCGGAGGTGGCGTTCGGCGAAGACAGTGTCTATCTCGAGAAGTTCATCGTCGAGCCGCGGCACGTCGAGGTCCAGGTCCTCGCCGATCACGAAGGAAATGCGGTGCACTTCTACGAACGCGACTGCTCCATCCAGCGACGCCATCAGAAGATGATCGAAGAGTCTCCCTGCCCTCTGCTGGAAGAGCGCGACCGGGAACGACTGGCGGACGCCGCCTTGCGGATCATCAAAGAGGCCAACTATGTCAATGCGGCAACCGTGGAATTCCTGCTCGACAAGGACCGCAAGTTCTACTTCATCGAGGTGAACACCCGTATCCAAGTGGAGCATCCCGTCACGGAAATGGTTACCGGGCACGATCTCATCAAGTGGCAGATCAGGATTGCGGGCGGGGAACCTATCAAGCTGCGGCGGAAGGACATCAAGCACCGAGGCGTCGCCATCGAGTGCCGAATCAACGCCGAAGACCCCGCCAACAACTTCTCGCCCTCGCCCGGGACGATCACCGAATACGTCGCTCCCGGCGGATTCGGCGTACGCGTGGACACGCACGTACACCAAGGCTGGACGATCTCGCCAAACTACGACTCACTTATCGCCAAGGTCATCGTTCATCAGAATACCCGAAGCGAAGCCATTGCCACGATGAGGCGTGCCTTGCAAGAGTTTGTCATCCGACCGGTCAAGACCACGATCCCCGCCTGCCTGGACATCCTCTCGCACAACCTGTTCGTCAAAGGCAAGGTCGATACAGGATTCGTCGAGCGAAACTTCTGAGATCGCGAAGGCCGGCCTCCGACGGCAGGACACGCGTCCGGATCCTCTACTTCTCCGGGGCAATCAGGTCTTCGTAGGTCTCTCGTTTGCGAATAATGCTGAACTGCGCGCCGTCCACCAGGATTTCGGGGGCCCGACATCGCGCGTTGTAGTTGCTGCTCATGGCGAATCCATAGGCGCCCGCGGTGAAGATCGCCAGGAAATCGCCTCGCTCGACGTGCGGGATCGGCCGGTCCTTGGCGAAGAAGTCGGCCCCTTCGCAGATCGGCCCGACGATATCGACCACTTCACTACCTTCGATGTGCAATTCCTTGCTGCGCACGGCCGGCACAAAACGGGAAGCCGCCTTCGTCGGCCAAATGAAATGATAAGCGTCGTAGAGAGACGGACGAATCAGGTCGTTCATGCCCGCGTCAACAATGACGAACGTCTTGCTGCCCCCCTTCTTCGTGTACAGCACGCGCGTCAGCAGAATCCCGGCGTTGGCGCAGATGCTCTTACCCGGCTCCAGGATGAGCTTGAGGGCCTTGTCCTTCAGTAGCGGCACGATGCCCTCGGCGTATTCGGCCGCGGAGGGAACGCTATCGGTCTCGTAGTCGGCGCCGTATCCGCCACCAAGGTCGAGGGCTTCGATCTTGTGCCCTTTCTCACGGAGCCGGTCAACCAGAAGCAGGATCTTCTCGACCGCCTCCACGTATGGGTCGATGGTCTTGCCACCCGTGCCGAGATGAACATGGAGCGCGCAGAGGTCAACTGACGGATTCGGGCCGTACGTGTCAAAGACCTTGACGGCCCGTTCGATGTCTACACCGAACTTGGTCTCCTTCTTTCCCGTGGTCAGGAAGGCGTGAGTCTTGTACTCGATGTCCGGATTGACGCGAAGAGCTGCTCTGGGTCTCGGTCGTCGACTCCCAACGCTTTGATCGGCTAACCGGATGAGATTCTCCATCTCCTGTTCAGATTCGATGTTGAAGTATCCGATCCCCGCCTCGAGCGCCTCCTGAATCTCGCGGTCAGTCTTGCCTACCCCGGCGTACATGGTTCTGCCAGGATCCCCGCCCGCCTGGAGGACACGATACAACTCGCCGCCGCTGACAATATCGAATCCACTGCCTTCCTCGGCCATGAATCGCAGTATATTCACGTTTCCGCAGGCCTTGACCGCGAAGCAGACCGTGGTGTCCAAGGCTTGGTAGGCATTCTGAATCTTCTGAAGGTGGTCTTTGAATGTGGCTTTGCTGTAGATATAAGCGGGCGTACCGACCTCTGCGGCAATGTGCTCGATATCCACATCCTCCGCAAACAGGCGGCCGGCTCGATAGCTGAAGAAATCCATCGGTTCAGCTTCTCCTAAAGCACTGTTCCGTACGATACGACATCACCCCACAAAGGCCATGTCGCGAGACAGTATAGGAAAATCGCTGAGAATTACAAGAAAAGGCGGAAAAGCCCCTGCACAAGGACGGTCGAATCGTCCGCCTCGGCCGCACGCCGGGTACCCCGCGCCCCAAAAAGCAATGGAAGGCTTCCCCTTTCAGAGGGAAGCCTTCCATTGCCCCAAGGCCTGCTAAACTCCAAACGATTTCACCCGACTCTCACTCTCTGCAGCGACATCAGATGAAGCTAAGCAGACCCCTGACCGAATGCTCGTGTTACTTTTTCTTCTTGGCGACTTTCTTCTTCTTGGCGACTTTCTTCTTCTTCGCGACTTTCTTCTTCGCTACTTTCTTCTTTGCCACCTTCTTCTTTGCTTTCTTCTTGGCCATTACTCTTCTCCTTCAAGTTGACCACTGATTGATACTTTCTCTATTCACTTTACTTGATAACACTAAAATAGCTCACCACACCACCGTCAACATCATTATCAAAAAAGATGATAACATCTGTCATGTTCTTTATCGTCCATTTATTCCAAAATCTTTCATAAAAATTTTATGTCGCCGATGCGCCACCCACCGCCACAGCGCAACATACGGAACATGACGAAGAAGTTTCATCACGCATTGCACGTTCGCGTGATGTCACAGTTCGGCGCGAATCACAGCGCTGACGGCCTATCGCTGCATCATATGAGTGTTATTGAGCGTATCGCCGAAAGAGCGATGTCACACCGTATGATCTTGGTTGCCTGTCGCGCCACGGCAACGCAAAGTCGGAAAGTGATTGACAAGCAACTTGACTTTTTCTGCATTCGCGTGTTTCTTGTTGCTGTCGCGCGAGTCTTTTTTGCGCGTTGCAGGCTTTGGCTCGCTCAAGAAACACACAGATTCACTGTTAGTTGTTTATGGCGAAACGAAAGATCGCACTGTTCGGTGGCACGTTCGATCCCATTCATCTCGGTCATTCCGAGGTGGCCAACGCGGCCGCGCAGCACCTTCACGCGGAGAAAGTCGTCTTCATTCCTGCCAGGCGCTCTCCCTTGAAAGGATTTCTTCCGGCCGCCGGCAATGAGGATCGGCTGAAGATGATCGCACTGGCAATCCGGAACAACCCTGCGTTTGCCGTGAGCGATTGCGAACTGCGCCGGTCGGCGCCGAGCTATACACTGGACACCGTCAGGCAGTTCCAGGCTGACCATGGCCCCGAGACAGCCATCTACTGGTTGCTGGGCGCCGACAGTGTGGAGGATCTGGCCTATTGGCACAAAGTCGACGAACTTCTCGATGCCTGTAACGTTGCGGTCATGTACCGCGGCGGCTACGAGGCCCCGACATTCGACAAGTACCTGCCTCTTTGGGGCATCAAACGAATCCGGAAGCTGCAAGCGAATGTGATTGAAACGCCCTCAATCGATATCAGCAGCACGCAGGTCCGAGAGCGACTGGCCGCAGGAGAGGACGTCAACGACATGTTGCACCCGGATGTCGCGGCCTATATCCGTGAGCAAGGCCTTTACAGACGCCCCTGACGTACCTGCTCGGTCAGCCAACCGTACCATGCTTGCATGCCCTCACCCGTCTTGGCTGAAACGGGGAATATCTCTATGCCCAGGTTGAGCCTTCGCGCATCAGCCCTGACACGATCGAGGTCGAACTCGACCAGTGAACTGGCGAGCAGATCGACCTTGTTGACGAGAAGCGCCTTCGATTTGGCGAAGATGCCGGGATACTTAGCCGGTTTGTCATCGCCTTCGGCCACAGAGAGCACCACAACCTTCCCATTTTCACCCAACTCGAAGACGGATGGACAAACCAAATTACCAACATTCTCGATGAAGATCACATCGAGAGTATCGAGAGGCAACTGTTCCAGGGCCTTGTTGACCTGCGTTGCGGACAGATGGCACGCCCCCTGCGTCTCAATCTGAATGACCGGGGCCTTCGTCGCGCGGATGCGTTCCGCATCGATGTCCGTCCGAATGTCGCCTTCGATCACACCCATCCTGAGATCGCCACCCAGGTCACTGATGGTACGCACCAAGATGGTGGTCTTGCCCGAACCGGGAGAGGAGATCATGTTCAGGCACAACTGCTTTCGCTGCGCGATGAGCTGGCTGTTTTGGCGGGCGTATTGTTCATTGGCACTTAGTATTCGCTTGCCGACGTTGATCTTTTCCATGGTCTACTCCTTGTCAAGCTCGATCTCCTCCAACACCAAGGGAGCATCGGGAAGCAATTCAAAATCCTCATCGCCACAGCGCGGACACCGCACATCAGACAGTATCAGGGTATAAGTGCCTTCGCATTGACGACATCGGGCCTGCATCGGCTTGTGCTCGATCTGCAGGGTCACCCCCTCGCATGCCGTTCCCTTGGAGATCGCCTCGAACGCGAACGTAAGCACTTCGTCGTTGATGGCGTTCAACTCGCCACAGCTTATCTTGGCCGTGACAGGCTTGGCATCATGCTTGCGGGCTTCCAGCGTGATCGCTTCCACCAGACTCTGGGCCACTGCCATCTCGTGCATCAGCAGATCCTCGGCAGCTCGCGCCCGTACGGCATCTGCACAATCCGTTTGCCCCCGATTTTCGTCCGCAACTCGACGAGCGGCAGACCCTGAGATGCGACAACCTCGCCAATCACCGCTGCACGGCGTCCCAGTTCATGACTTTGGCAAATTTCAAGGCACTTCGCGGCCGCATCAGGAGAGACAACCGCCACAAACTTGCCTTCATTGGCAACGTTCAGAACATCGAAACCAAGTGCATCGGCGGCCGCCTGAACGACCGGTTTGATCGGGATATCCGCCTCGCGAATCTCAATGCCCTGGCGGCTGCCCTCCAACATCTCATTCAGCACCGCCGCCAGACCTCCGCGCGTCGCATCGCGCATAAACCTGATGCCCGGGACGTTTTCAAACAGCGCGCACGTCAAACCGGCAAGGGCCGCACAATCACTTTCCAGTTGCGACTCGAAACGGATTCCCTCCCGCTGCGAGATGATCGTCATGCCGTGATCGCCGAGCGTGCCATTGATGAGGACCTTGTCCCCCACCACAATCTTGTCCAATCCGAGATTGACATCGGGCAGTCTTATGCCGATGCCCGCGGTATTGATGAAGATGCCGTCAGCCGATCCACGCTCGACGGTCTTCGTATCTCCGGCAACGACGGAAACGCCGTTGAGCTTAGCCGTTTGCCCGGTGCTTTGCAGGATTCTGTCCAGGATCTGTAGCTCAAGACCTTCTTCGATGATAAGCGACAACGTCAACGCCAACGGCCTCGAACCGGCTACCGCCAAGTCATTGATCGTGCCGCACACAGCAAGTTTGCCTATATCGCCGCCGTTGAAGAACAGCGGCTTGACCACATAGCTATCGCTCGTGAAGCAAATCGATGCCGATTCCAGATCCAGGCATGCCGAATCACCCAATTCGGACAGCGTTTCGTTGCCCAGATGAGGCAGAATGTGGTTGCGAATGAGTTGGCTTGTCAGTTGCCCGCCACCGCCGTGAGCCAGCAGGATTCTTTCAGGTCCGGGGTTCGTCATGGCTTGCCTTAGTCTCTCCGTCCGTACTTGAACCACGCGGCGCACGTGCCCTCGGAACTGACCATACATGGACCGATGGGGTGTTGCGACGTGCATTGTGTTGCGAATAGATCGCACTGCGGCGGCTCGATGAGCCCGCACAGGACCTCGCCGCAGCGACAGCCGCTGTTGTCTTCACCCGGTCGATCTTCCAAACTGAATCGTTCGAACGCATCGAACTGCCGGTACGGCTCTCTCAGGGCGAGTGTACTGTTGGCGATCTTCCCAAGGCCGCGCCAGTAGCCATCAACGGGCTCAAAGACCTGCGCGATGATCTCCTGGGCCGCGGTGTTGCCCTTTTCCGTCACGACGGCATTGTAGATCGACTTGAGTTCCGCTCTTCCCGACGCAAGCTGCCGGCAGATCTCCGCCAGGGCCTCGATGATTTGGGTCGCCTCGAACCCTCCCACCACACATGGGCGACCGAAGTCCGCCACGATTTCGCCGAACGCGCCGGAGCCAATGATCACGCTGACGTGTCCGGGACAGAGAAAGGCGTCGATGCGGTCGTTCATGCCGCCGAGCAAAGCCCGCATAGCCGGGACGACAAGCTTGTGCCCGCTAAGGATGCAGAAGTTCTCCACCCCTTCGGCGGCCGCTTCCTTGACCGCGACGGCCGTCGCCGGCGCCGTCGTCTCGAAGCCCACCGCGATGAACACCACGGTCTTGCCCGAATCGTCCTTCGCCAGTTGCAGCGCATCGTCACTGCTCAAAACAACCCTGACATCCGCATTGGAGGCAAGCGTTTCGAGCGACCCTTCTCGGCCCGGGACGCGAATCATGTCGCCATACGTGGCAATCACGCAATCGCCGCGTCGCGCCAGTTCGAGGACCGTATCGATATACCCTTGATCCGTTACGCAGACGGGGCATCCCGGACCGGAGAGCAGCTTCAGCGAACCGGGCAGGATGGAACGGATGCCGCTGCGAAAGATGGAGACCGTGTGCGTGCCGCACACCTCCATGATCGTGACCGGCCGATCCAGCTTCTTGCAGGCGTCGTCGATCAGACGCTGCGCGTTGACGATCATGTCCAGCATACGCTTCTATCCGGAAAGCTTGTTGGGAGTCTTCTCGAAGTTCTCGATCTCGGCGAAAAGCTCCCACGTCTTCTTGGCCTCTTCTTCGTCCACCAGCGAAATGGCAAACCCGGCGTGCACCAACACCACATCCCCCAGCTTGGCCTGGGGCAAAAGCGTGGTCTTGGCCCTGAAGCGATTGCCCATGGCATCGACAACCGCCTTGTCGGCCTCCAACTCCACAATCCTCGCCGGTATCGCTAAGCACATTATCGTTCCATCCTTGCCTGTTCCTAATCTGGGATATCACGCTATTATACGTTAGAACGTGCAGACCGCTGACTGTGATGGTGATTGTAAAGGCCCGGATGGTCCGGGTCAACCTTCCGCCGGCCGAAGCCCGATACCAGGTGCGCCAAGTGGCAAACGCAGGACTTGATTCCCAGTACGCGACAGGGCGTTTCTGGCTGAAGATGCAGGGCCCGGCAAACACGGTGGCCTAGGGACGTAAGACAACTCATCCAAGAGAGGCGGGATGACATATTGAGCATCGCCCATCACAGGCACGACTCTCCAAGAAGGCAACTGCCCGTCCGCTTGACTGTGACACAGTCTGGGATCTCGGAATGACACTGCGTGCATGGACGGGCTCATTCGATCTTGGCCGCAACTGATAAGTGGGGCCGCAGCAATATCGGGCTGGACAGGAGAGGGTGTCCGGCCTATAAGATGGGGCCGTGAATGATGTTCGTGGCAAGATGCGACGCTGAGGAATAGATGGATTTGTTGCTGGTGAAGAAGGCGTGGGAGGTGGTGCGCAAGCCGGAGGTGTGCGTGCGGCCCTACTACGTGCAGTTCGAGGCCACCACCCACT
>CAYNQP010000010.1:0-17647 GCA_964399325.1 uncultured Pirellulales bacterium | reverse complement strand
CATTGATCCGAATGCCTTTCCGGCCGTGCCTCTTGTGGACGGGTGGACAGAGCTGGACGTGGACATGTCGGGCAGCACCAATACGGGCGTGTTCGCCAACACGCCGGCGGATAGTCCGGATCATGTGAATAACGCCGATGGACGCCAATTGGCATTTCTGGGGTCGCAGCAGGGCAACGCGCTGGAGCAGGATTTGGAGGCGGCGTACCAAGTCGGTCGTGACTACCGGCTGACGGTGGGCGTAGGTGTCTCGATGTTATTCCCGCCGTCTGTCGAGGCGCCGGTCGATACCCTCGAACTGGTCTTATACTATCGGGACGACGCCAACGCGGCGGACATTGTGAGCCAGACAGTGGAGGCGCTGGGTCTATCCACGGCGCATTTGCAGGATTTCTCGGTGTGCCTGCCGAGGGTTCAGCCGGGCGATGCCTGGGTGGGCAAGACCATCGGGGTGGCGATCCGAGCGGCCGGAATGGCCGGCGGATTCTGGGATCTGGACAACGTCCGCCTCATGGAATCATTTCCGGTGTCAATTCCCATCGAGAACGCGTCTTTCGAGTCACCTTTTGTGGACCCGAATGCGTTTCCGGCGTTGCCCTTTGCAGACGGGTGGACAGAACTGGACAACGATCTGCTGGGCAGCACGAACACCGGGGTATTCGCCAATACGGCGGCGGACAGTTGGGACCATATGAACAATGCCGATGGACGCCAACTGGCGTTCTTGGGGTCTCAGCAGGGCAATGGCTTCGAGCAGGATCTGGAGGCCGTTTACAGGGTCGGTTGTGACTACCGGCTGGTCGTCGGGGTGGGTGTCTCGGGGAGATTCCCTCTGTCGACCGAGCCTCCGATTGATACCCTCGAGTTGGTCTTGTACTACCGGGACGACGCCAACTCCGTGGATATCGCGCGACAGATCGTTGATGGGACGGGATTGTCTTTGGCGCAATTGCGGGATTTCTGTGTCTGCCTTCCTGCGGTGCAGGCCGACGACGCCTGGGCCGGTAAGGCCATTGGGGTAGCGATCCGGGCGGTAGGGATGGCCGGCGGGTTCTGGGATATGGATAACGTCCGTCTTACAGAATCGTGGCCCGCACTGATTCCGATAGAGAACGCGTCTTTCGAGTCGCCGTTTGTGGACCCGAATGCGTTTCCGGCGTTGCCCTTGGCGGACGGGTGGACAGAATTGGACAACGATCCTTTGGGCAGCACGAACACCGGGGTATTCGCCAATACCGCTGCGGATAGTTGGGACCACATGAACAACGCCGATGGACGCCAATTGGCGTTCCTGGGGTCTCAACAGGGCAATGGTTTCGAGCAGGACTTGGAGGCCGCGTACGAGGTTGGCTGCGAGTACCGATTCGTCGTGGGGGTGGGTGTCTCGGGGAGATTCCCTCCGTCGATCGAGGAGCCGGTCGATACTCTTGAACTGACTCTGTACTACCGGGACGATGTCAACTCCGTGGACATCGCGCAGACGATTGTCGATGGGACGGGGCTGTCCCTGGCGCAACTGCTGGATTTCAGTGTTTGCCTTCCGGCGGTGCAGCCGGATGATGCCTGGGCCGGCAAGACCATTGGGATTGCGATCCGTGCGGCCGGCATGGCGGGCGGCTTCTGGGATCTGGACAATGTCCGTCTCTTCGCATCGCTGCCCGCGACGGCTCCTGCATTGGCGGCAGAGGAATAAACGCTTGGATAGGCACTCTCAATCCCGGATCCCGAGTCGGCAGGGCGGCTTTAGCCTGCTCGAACTGCTGGTGGTGATTGCGCTGTTGTCTCTGTTGATGGCCATACTGCTGCCCGCACTGTCCGGGGCCAGGGGCCAGGCGCGCCGGGCGGCGTGTGCCTCGAACCTCCGCCAAGTGGGGGTGGCCATCTATCTTTATGCTCACGACTTCGATGACACGATTCCCTTCGGGCCGTCGGGTCGCCCCGTCACGGGCTCGAATTTCTACACGGTCACGGGCAACGTGACCAGCCTGCTGTCTCTCGAAGACGGCGCCCCCGTGGGGTTGGGCCTGCTGCTGCAGGGCTATCTGTCTCAACAGCCTACCGCCTTGTTCTGCCCGGGTGCGGACCAACCTTCCGAGGCGAAGGAACAACTGGCCCGGGTCGGAACGGCCCAGGCCCAGAGCGATTTCTACTACCGCCACGCCTCGGTGGCCTTGCTGGCCGGCACGCCGAAAGCGTATCACATCCGTTTGAGTAGCTTGGGCAGGAACAGCAATGGAAAACCCATTGCTGCTCTGGCGTCCGACATCCAGTTCCTGGCCCACCCCTCGCTGGCGGCGTTCCAGGTGAAGACCCGAACGAGTCACCGGCGGGCGTCCAGCAACATGCTTTACGCCGCCGGACACGTGACGAATCTGGCCAACAGAGACGACCAACTGACGGTGGACATCGGGACCGCCCCGTATGATGCGCTCGAACGGATCCTCGCCATGTTTGAACTGGCGGACGAGTATCGTTGACCGACGGCGGTTCGTAGTGACGCCGTGAGGCGTTCTTATGCCCTGACGGGCACACTACGAACGGGGCAGAAGGAGAGCCCATGGGAGAAAATCACACCGATCCTCAAGAGAGCCCGTGTCATCCTCTTCCTGCGCGTACGTACACGGGTATGGAGACCTTTCTGCACAATCTTCCCTACATCTTGATGACGGTCCTCGGTGCGGCCGTTCTGTTGTGGTCCTTCAGGGGGTCGGTGTGGGCGCACCTCACCGCCGCCGGGTATGTGCTCTATGGTTTGATCGGTGCCTTGTGGATCATGGTCTTCGTGTGTCCCTTCTGCCGGTTCTGGGACACCGCCTCGTGTCCTTGCGGATACGGTAAGGTCGCGGCCCGGATTCGCGATCGACAGCCCGAAGACCGATTCAGCGAGAAGTTCAAGAAACACATTCCCGTGATTGTGCCGTTGTGGTTTCTGCCGCTGATCGCGGCGGTGCCGGCACTAATCCGCGGATTCGCCTGGGGCTTCGTGATTCTGGTCGTGGCGTTTGTCCTGGACGCCTTCGTGATCCTGCCCAAGCTCTCCACTCAGCACGGCTGCCGCGACTGTCCTCAGCGCCAGACCTGCCCGTGGATGAAGGGCAAGGGCCCGGCTTGAGGGCAGCCCACATCCAAACCGTGGCTCACTCCGCACCCAGAGGTTTGCCGGCCGCGCGCTCGTGATAGTTCCGGTAGATTCCGAGAAAATCTCGCGTTTTTCGTTGACGCGCCGTCTTGGCCGTGTTTAATTGCTATTAGCAATAATTGCTATGAACAAATGATTTCTGTTGGAGGTAAATAGGCTCATGAGCCGATGCCTTCTCGAACTGATTCTCGCGATCAAGCGAAAGTGCCAGTGCAACGAGGAGCAGATCCAGGAGGAGTTGGGTCTGTCTGCGGCCGAGTTCAAGGGACTGATGGTCCTCGGTAGTGGCCAGGCGGTTCTTGGCGGCCAGTTCGCCGGACGGATGGGCTTGTCGCCATCGCGGGGCAGCCGGGTCCTGAACAAGCTGGTGACCGACGGCCTGGTGAAGGCGGAGTTAAGTCCCAACGACCGGCGGACGATTTCGATCTCCCTGACTCCCAGAGGCACGCGGATGAAAGGGCGGGTCACAGAGTACATGAGGGCTTGCGAGAACCGCATTTGCGGAAGACTGGAGAAAACGAATGTGGGGCCGGTCATGGAGGCTTTGGAATTGCTGGAGGCCGCCTTGTGAATGGGGGTTGGACGGATAGCACGTGTGAATTCGAGCAGGCCCGCAGACGGGGTTGCTGACAAGACTCTGGAGAAGAGACCATGCAAAAAGCACTACTGATTCAGTTGGGTGCGGGATTGCTCATCGGAGGGGCCTTTGGCGCCTTGTTGGGCTATTTCGGCAAATGCTCCAGCGGGACCTGTCCCCTGACGGCCAATCCTTACCGCGGTGCCTTCATCGGGGCTCTAATGGGGGGTGTTCTGGCCTTTTCATCGGCCTCGTCCAGAACCCGATCCGAAACAGATACAGGGGAACAAGTAGCCATACATATTGACAATGTTGCTGATTTCGAGCTTCAAGTCTTGAGTGCCACGACCCCGGTGCTGGTGGACTTCTACTCGAATTCATGTCCGCCGTGCCGGAAGCTGGCGCCGACCGTTGAAGAACTTGCCGAGGAATATGACGGTCGCGCCATTGTCTGTAAGG
This sequence comes from uncultured Pirellulales bacterium, assembly GCA_964399325.1. Lineage (GTDB taxonomy): Bacteria > Planctomycetota > Phycisphaerae > Sedimentisphaerales > Anaerobacaceae > JAFGLV01. The sequence continues at coordinate 13,472 of CAYNQP010000010.1, read as the reverse complement.
TCAACGTGGGGAAGGTCCAGCCCTTGGCTCGCCAGTATGGCATTCAGGCCATCCCGACCGTGGTCTTCTTCAAGCAGGGACAAGAGACACAGCGTCTGGTGGGGCTGAAACCCAAGAGCGTCTATGCAAAGGTGCTGGATGAGTTGATTGGGTGACGCGCCTGTGATCTCGGCGCGTCAAGATGCCGCTATGGACTCGACGTCGTCGATGGTCTTAGGGATGGGGTCGCCCAGGATGCGACAGCCGTCGGCCGTGACGAGGACATCGTCCTCGATGCGAATGCCGCCGAAGTGGCGGTATTCTTCGACGGCGTCGTAGTTGATGAATTGCTCGTTCTTTCGCTCCGCTTTCCAGCGGTCGATGAGTTCGGGAATGAAATAGATGCCTGGCTCGACCGTGACGACAAAGCCCGGCTCGACGGCCCTGGCCAGTCTCAGAGATCGCCACCCGAACTCAGGATTGCGCTGGATCTGGTCGGTATAGCCAACGTAATCTTCGCCCAGCGTCTGCATGTCGTGAACGTCGAGCCCCATCATGTGCCCAAGGCCGCACTGGAAGAACAGCGTGTGCGCGCCGGCTTCGACGGCTGCTTCCACATCCGCCTTGATCAGGCCCAAGTCTCTCAATCCGGACGCCAGGGCCACGCAAGCCACGCGGTGGACTTCGCGAAACTCCACGCTCGGCTTGATCGCAGCGATGGCTCGGTTCTGGGCGTGGAGCACGATGGCATAGACCTCGTGCTGCTTCCGGGAGAACCTGCCGCCGATGGGGATGGTGCGTGTCACATCGCTGGCGTACCGCAGGGGCGACTCGGCTCCGGAATCGTTCACTGCCATGTCCCCGGATTTCATGACGTTGCCACAATAGAGGTTGTGCAGCGTCTCGCCGTGTATGGAGAAGATGGTCGGAAACGCCAGTTGCACGCCGTGAGAGAGGGCGATGGCTTCCATCGCGGCGGCGACTTCGCGCTCGACAACATCGGGCTTGGCCAGCCTCATCGCTGTTGTCTGCATCTGGTAGGAGACTTCAAGTGCTGCCTCGATCTGCTCGATCTCTTCGGAGCTCTTTATGGACCGTTGTGCAACGACCGCTCGTATCAGCGGTTCGGAGACGTGGGCTTGCACCGCTTCAGGCGCAACGCCCAGCAAGTGATGGATCTTCAGGATATTGGCAGGGTGATACTGGGGAAGGAAATGGACTTTCCGGCCTTTCTGTACCGCCTCGGCCAGCGCCGGTTCCAGGCTGTTGGCCGGCGCCGTCTCAGTGACACCGACCGGCTCGCATTTCTCGCGCAAGGGCCGTTGGGGTCCCGTCCAGACGATTTGCTCGACGGTCAGGTCGTTGCCGAAGACGCACTCGGAGCCATTGTCGAGGTCAATTACCGCCGCCAGGCCGGGCTCGTCCAGCCCGAAAAGATACAGGAACGAGCTGTCTTGTCTGAAGGGGTAGCAGTTGTCGTCGAAGTTGATCGGCGAAAAGTCATTGCCCAGAAACAGGAGCAACCCGGAATCGACCTGTTCCTGCAATCGGGCTCTTCGCTGCATGTAGACTGCCTCGGGAAACATCGCAAAGATCCTCAAATTCAAGATTTCTTGCCGGTCAGCAGACTGACACCGACCAGGGCCAGCACCGACAGCGTGATCGCGGGCAGGACGGCGTCAAGGTCGGCCAGGCTTGCCGGCAGATGCGCTCGAACAACGTCCACCTCAGACCAGACCAGCGTGACAACTGTCCCGGTGAGGATGGAGCAGATCGCGCCGGCCTTGGTTGCCCTTTTCCAGAACATGGCCGCCACCAGGCTGGGGGTGATGGCTGAGCCGTAGATCGTGTAGGCGTACAGGGCTTTCTTGAAGAAGCCCGTGGTCTCCGCAAATGCGAAGGTTACCAGGTATGCGATGACACCGAAGACCACCACCAGCAAGCGACTGAGGAACAGGGTCCTCTTCTCTTCGGCACGCGGATTGATGTAGTTGAGGTAGACATCCTTGATGAAGGTCGTGGCTGGGACCAGCAGGAACGAGTTGGCGGTGGAGATGATGATCCCCACGACCGTGACCATGAACAGTATCCCCAACACGGACGGCATGTAGTGGCGGGCGGCGTAGATCAGGATGTACTTGCCGTTTTCCGGATCGGGGGTCATACTGCCGGCCACCCACGCGCACCCGATGATCAGCAGTTCGATCACCAGGGCTGCAAAGACCATCGTCGTCACCGCCTGCCTGGCTCCTCTGGCATTGCGGCTGGCGAAAATGCGTTGGTATTGGTTGGCGTCGCCCATCACCAACAGAAACGTCGGCAGCAGGTAATTGATGATCTGGGTGGGGGAATAGACGCCCCAGAACTGCATGTGTTGCGGCTTGTCCGCCATCGCTGAGAAGGCGGTGCGCATGCCCTCAAAACCGCCGGCCTTGAACAACAGTACGGGGAAGGCGATGAACAGCGATAGGGTGATAATGGTTCCCGTGACGACGTCGGCGTAGGCCAGGCTCATCAGACCGGCCGACATCGTATAGCCGATGATAAAAACCGCCGCGATGATCGTGGCTGTTTCCTTGGTGAGCCTCGGCTCCACTAAATCGAGCCGGCCCGCCTCGGGCATCGCGCTCAGGCGGTACGTGCCGACATCCTGCGATGTGAACTCCATCCGCAACCGGGCGAAGTTTCTTTGTTTGATCGCAATGTGGTTCTCTTGGTCGGCCAGCCTCAGATTGGCCTCGATGACGCTGTCGGATGGCACCACCTCGACGCTATAGCGCGTCAGTTCGCCTGACTCCTCCGAGTTCCCCATCGGTGTCCATTCCACGAACGTCTGACCGGTGAAATCCGGACTGGGCGTGAAGACGACGCGTCCCCGGGTCAATTGCCGGCGCGTGACGATATCTCCGGCCTGCAGCGGAACCGGAGCCTTGTCGCCCGTGATGACTTCCAGGACCGCGCCGCCGGCGTTGAACTGATAGCTGACGATCACCATGTAGGCAATTACAAGGGCCAACACGGCCAGGAACCGTGCGGCCTGACCGTAGCGCGACCCGATGATCTCCGGGACGGTCGAGACCTTGATAGATCGGGCCTTGTAGGCGATCAGCGACAGCAGGATCAGCCCCAGGAAGGTTCCCAGCGGAATGATCAGGGCGGCGGCACCGGTCTTGTAGGTCTGTTCGGCGTTGCCGACGATCGAGCCGGTGCCGATCCAAACCGCGAGCATGGTGCAGACCAGAATCCAGGGTGACAGCGTCCGGCCGGCTAGGGCGAAGTCCGCCTGCGTCTTGACCTGACGCGATTTGTAGATGCCGATGCCGGACAGGCCCAACAGATAGACGAAGATGGCAGCTAAATAGACCATGTCACTCGATGAACTGTTCAACGAAATACTTGGGCGTCAGCGGCTCGCCGGTGGATCGGGCGATCATCTCGTTCCAACGGTAGAAGGCCCCGGGACCGAAGACCTTATCACGGAAATAGGCGCCAACACGTTGGTCGCCAACATAGCTGACCCCGGCGTCGGATTCAAGGGCGAAGATCTTATGGACGATGTAGTGGTGCCACTGTGAGGCCAGCAGTTCTCCAAGCATGTAGTTGTGATAGTAGCAGGGGGCCGTCGTGAAGTGCAGCTTCGAGGCCCAGCCCGCGTCGGCCGGGCCTGGGGGGCGTTTGAGAAACTGGTACTTCTCCACCAAATCCCACCACAACGTGTTCAAGTCCTGGTCCGGGTCGGCGTACAAGGCCTTTTCGAAGTTGTACATGACCAGGACCCAACGAACGAACAGGATTTGCTGGAACCTTAGGTATCTGTCACTGACTTGCTTGATCTTGGCCGTCTCCTCGGGCGACAGATCCAGCATTTCCTGCATCCACGCGGCGTTGCGGCTGAGCCGGCCGAAGAACATGGCGGCTGCTTCAGTGGTAAAGCTGTGGGCCGGCTCGCGCAGGAGCCAGGGCTCGGACCGGTCGTGATACTTGCTGTACAGTGCGTGACCTAACTCGTGCAGGAGGGTCTCCATCCAGCGCTCGGTATCCTGCAGATTGGCGAGAACGCGAACGTCGCCTTCGCGGTCGGCGTCGAACCCGTAGGCGTGGGGGTACTTGCCCTCGCGGTCGTACAGGTCGCTGCGGGCCAGAATATCGTCTACCGGCAGGTCCACGCCGGCGTAGTATCTCCGGGCCAGCTCCTTGATGTCCCGGCCCTGGTAGTACTCGTCCAGGTCCAACTCGTAGACCAGCGGGGTTCGCTGGAAGAACGGATCGTGGTAGTGCCAGGGCATCAGTTCACCGGGAGCGATCCCGTAGCCGGCCGCCAGGATCTCGTCCAGCTCTTTCTTGAGCTTGGCGAATGGCTCGCGTGTCAGGTCATCCAACTCCGCGAACATCGTGTCGAGTTCATCCACGTCTTGCTCGCCTGTCATAATAGTCATCGTGTGGTAGTTGTTGAACCCAAGGCCGCGCGCCGCCTCGTTGCGCAGCCGGACCAGTCGGAGGAAGTCGTCGATAATCATGTTGCCCACCTGCTTACTGGCCCGCCAGGCGGCCTCACGCCGGGCCATGTCCTTCTCGGTGGTCATGATCGTGTAGATGTCGCTCATCGTGACCTTCTCGTCGCCGATGGCGCCGCGATAGCTGTTGTAGGCTTCCTGGACCTTGGCGTCCAATTCGACGATTTGCTTGAGCAGATCGGGCGGGATTTGGTTCTGCAGGTAGCTGAAGTAGAGCTTGTCGAGCTGGCGGGCCAGGCGGGGGTCGTGAATCTGCCCCGACTCCCTGAACGCTTTGATGCGGGCGAAATCCTCCGGGCTGCTGCAGATCTGCCGGATGTCCAACTGCAGGCCCTCGAATCTCCTGAACGCCTCCGGCTTGCCTGTCGTGGTCGCCTCCCAATAGGCGAGATTGGCCTGCGTCCACAGGGGGGCTGCCTTGGTGACGTGCCCGTCGATGAAGTGTGAAAGCTCGGCTTCCTGTGAGCGCGGTTTGCACCCGGATAGGGCCAACGCCGCGACCAACGCCCCGAGAAGGAAAACTGCCGTTCTCACTGTGGCTCTCCTAAAGAAGTCCGATGAGAGCCCACAACGTAGCACATCGCCTCTGCCCCCGCAACGCCCCGGGCGGATGGCCTGATTAGGACTGCTCATCATTCGTGTCTGAATCCCGCAGAAGGGCCTCGACCTCAGCGAGCAATTGCGGGAGGTGGCGATTGACGATACCCCAAACGGTGGCATCATCGACAGTGTCGCAGCCGTGGATGATACGGTTGCGGAAGCCGACGATTCGGGAGAGTGGGCCGATGCGAGCAGCAGTGGCGGCGTCATCGCGAAGGAGTCGATTGAGTGCCTCGCCGATGATCTCGAACTCGCGCTCGACCGCGCGTCGGAATTGACGATCCGCCTCGTATTCGGCGAAGGTGCGTTGCCCGCACCAGTCGCGGATACTGCAACCCGATTCGAGAATGTCAAATAGAAGTCTCCTTGTGCGGTTGTTCATATACGAGCTGCCGTGAGGATTCGATCTCGCGTCGGAAGTACGGATTGCGGATCGCCTGCTCTGTTACCAAGTCTACGGGGCGACTGAAGAGCACCTCCAGATCATCTGCAAACCCGAGATAGCGGTCGGCGTATTCGCCGGTCGGCTCGCGGTCCGCAAAACAAACCATAAAATCGAGGTCGCTGCGCCCGGCGTCAAACTGGTCTGAAACAGCCGAGCCGAACAGATAGAGCCTCTCGACTCTATACTGTCGGCACAACTCTGCCAACGCTGCCCTGTTCTGTTCCGTAATAGCTACCATGACAGTGCGAGTGTAAACGGGGTCGCCATGAACTGTCAACGCTTATCCGACCCGCCGATGTCGTCAGAAGGCCTGCTGTTCGGTGCGGGCGATGATTTCTTCCTGCAGGTCTTCGCCCAAGTCCACGAAGTAGTCGCTGTAGCCGGCGACGCGGACGATCAGGTCGCGGTTCTGTTCGGGATGCTTCTGGGCCTCGCATACGGCAGTGAGGCCACATCGGTCCGCGTCCTGGACGGGCGAGATGTTCTCGGAGAGGGGAGATAGGCTCTGCGTTCGTCCGGGGTCGCGCCGGTGACCGAGCCGAAATACACGTGTATGGTGGTCGGCAGGAGGTGGAAGCCACGAGAATCGGTAAACCTATTTGCGCGATGATAGTGGTCCCTTCATGTGCCGGATGAGAAAGGTGCTTGGCTGGAGCCAGAGAGTATGGTATGCTCTAACCATAGTAGCGAAGGCCAGACGTGTTTTTCCTGTGAGATGAGCCACGTTGGAGGGAAGTGTCATGATTTGCATAAGAGACCTTGCCTTGATGTTGGGGATCCTGGGATTGGCGGCGGTTTCCTACGCCGAGGTCGTCACCGTGGACGACGATGGACCTGCCGACTTCAGCACGATTCAGGCCGCTGTGGATGACGCCGGAGACGGCGACACGATCGAAATCAAACCCGGAGTCTATACAGGGGCAGGCAATTGGGACATTGATGTCAAAGGTAAAGTCATCACCATTCGCAGCGTCGACCCCAATGATCCGAAGGTGGTGGATGCCACGGTGGTCAACTGCAACGATCCGATAGGGATTGCCCATCAGGGTTTTCGCCTGATCGGTCAAGTTCCTGAGATCACCCTTGCGGGTCTGACCATCACCGGCGCTCGTGGAGGTCTCAGTGGAGGCGGTATCACGTGCTTGGGCTTTGTCACGGTGTCTCGATGTCATATCCTGAACTGCTTGGCGATGCGCGGAGGGGGAGTCTTTTGCTGTGGGCTCTGGTGGGATGAGTCGCTGGATTGTCCGCCCGATGGGGACGGTGCCACCGTGCGCATTCTCGACTGCCGGATCGAGCGCAACGCCGCGGGGAGGGGCGGAGGTATTTACGCCTCTTCCGACGGTGTTCTTGTGAGAGGCTGTGAAATCGAGAGCAACCGGGCCGACAGTAACGGCGGCGCCATTGCCGGGGACTTCACGGTCGCCGACCTGGAGAACAACAGTATCCTGGGCAATCGGGCTGGCGGGGAGGGTGGAGGCATCTGGCTCCACGAGACGGCGGCTACCGTGGCGGATTGCTGGCTCGCCGGCAACTGGGCCGGCCAGTGCGGTGGGGCTATGTGTGTCCACAACACCGCTTACCTGGGGGTCCCGCAAGTCATCGTTAGAGGGTCTACTGTGGTAGGGAATGACACCCATGGAAGGGTCGGCGGTCTTTTTCTGCAGGAGCTTGATTCCCATGACTCGCCGAGCGTCTACGGATTCGTAAGCGGCTCTATCTTCTGGCAGAACAAGGACACCACAAGCTCCGGGCCGGCGGCCCAAATCCATGGCCCGGCCGAGGCCACCTATTCCTGCATCCAGGGCTTCGATTCCAGCGAGCTGGGGGACAGTCACAATCTTAGCGCTGATCCACTCCTGGTGCGGTGGCCCGACGATGGCGGCGACGGCTGGGGCGACCATCCCGATACGAGCGACATCGATGAGAGCCGCAACGATGATTTCGGCGATCCGCACCTGAGACCTTTGTCGCCCTGCATCCAGGCCGGCGACCCGGCGGCGCCGATTTCATCCTGGGGCACCGACCTCGACGGCCAGCCACGACGGATGGATGGAATTGGCGAGATCGGAGTGGACGAGTACACCCCTTCGGGGATCGCCATCCTCCGGCCCCGCGGCGGCGAGGTGCTGACCGGCGAAACGACACGGGACGTCGTGTGGCAGGGTCCGGATTCTGACGGCCGGGTCAGTGTGGAGTTCAGCGCCGATGGGGGAGATCACTGGCAAATCTTGGATGCCAATGCCCCATGTTCTGGTCGGCTCACCTGGCTTGTCCCCCCGACCGTCCAGTCCGATGTCTGCTCAATCCGGGTGACGCCTGCGTGGTGGCCCTCGGTGGTCGCGTTCAGCGAGCGGTTCTCGATCTATCCTGCAGGCTTCCAGGCCCCAATCGCATCCGGGTGGCGGACCTCGGGAGCCGATTTTCAGCGGACCGGTCGAAGCAAGAAGGCCGGCCCCACGACCGGCTGTCTCCGTTGGCGATTCGATGCGGGAACCGCTATCACCTGCCCGCCTGTGGTCGGTCTGCACGGACGCATCTACCTGGCCACCTATCACGGGCAGCTCTGCACGCTGGACGCCGATGGAAGACTCCTCTGGGCCTGTGATACGCACCACGATGTGATTTGGGGCAGCCCAACCGTCGCGGACGATGGAACTCTGTATGCCAGCAGCAGTGGCGGTCGCGTTTACGAAATTGCACCCGGAGGGCTACTGAGACGATCCTACAGCATCAGTCCGGCGAACGATTCGGCCGCAGTTCTTCCAAGTGGCAGGCTGGCCCTCGGCTCGGGTATCCTGGATCTCTCCACAGGCGGATTCCTGGGCTTCTGGGCAGAGAGCCAGACCCTGACTTTTGCCTCGCCGGCCTTGGGATTGGATGGCATCGTGTACGCCGTCGCTTGGGACATGCCCGGCCTGTATGCCTTTGACCCGGATTCCGGAGATATGAAATGGAGTTTCGTCTCGGAGTCGCAGGGGCAGTCTTTCAGCGGCCCGGTCGTGGGTGAAAACGGCCTGGTCTATCATACTTGCATGGACGACAGTCATCTGTACGCCATCGACGCAACGACCGGTGTGCTCGCCTGGAGAACGGATTTGGCCGACCCGTACACCGTGACTTTGGATCGGAACCTCCTGGGCGTGGAGAGCTGGTCCGAGCCGGTTCTCGGACCCGATGGGACCGTCTATGCCTGCCTCAACGATCCATTCGTCAGGGCAATCGATCCGGCGACCGGACGGATCAAGTGGGTCACTCGCTTGGGCACCGATCAAGGCTTCACGATGGCGGCGGACAGCCAGGGATATGTCTATGCCGCCAGTGAGGATGGCTGCCTCTATGTCGTGGACGCTCAAGGCCGGCAGGTGAGCAGGTTTGAAAGCGACACGCCTTTGAGTTGCCCGGTGATCGCCGCTGAGGGTCTGCTCCTGGTCGTCGGTGAAAAGGGGATAGCCCTGGACGAGGCCAGCGACGTCTTGTACGCCATCACCATGGACCCTGCCTGCACAACGCCCGATCTTCGCCCTCCCGACGATTGACCGCCACCCAGACGGCGGTAGAAGAAGGACACGCGAGAGGCCCGGTCAGAAGGCTTGCTGTTCGGTGCGGGCGATGATCTCGTCTTGCAGGTCTTCGCCTAAGTCCACGAAGTAGTCGCTGTAGCCGGCGACGCGAACGATTAGGTCGCGGTTCTGCTCGGGATGCTTTTGGGCCTCGCGCAGGGTTGCGGCATCGACCACGTTGAATTGGATGTGATGACCGTCGAGCCGGAAGTAGGAGCGGACGAGCTGCGTGAGCTTGTCGAGGCCGTCGTCATTGCTGAGGACCTGAGGATTGAACTTCATATTGAGCAAGGTTCCGCCGGTCCGCCCGTGGTCCATTTTGGCGGCGGATTTGAGCACGGAGGTGGGACCATGTCGGTCCGCACCCTGGACAGGCGAGATGCCCTCAGACAGGGGCGTGTACGCCTTGCGGCCGTCCGGTGTCGCGCCGGTGACGGAGCCGAAGTACACGTGTACGGTGGTGGGTAGCAGGTTGATACGGTAGTGCCCGCCCTTGGTATTGGGCCGGCCGTCCACGGCCTCGAAGTAAACCTCAAACACGGCCCGCATCACCTCGTCGGCGTAATCGTCGTCGTTGCCATACTTCGGGGTCCTCTGCCAGAGCGTTTGCTGAAGTGCTTCGTTGCCCTCGAAGTCGGTCCCCATGGCGGCCAGCAGCTTGGACATCGGGACGGTTCGTTCATCGTAAACGTGGCGCTTGAGCGCCGTCAGGGCGTCGGTGACTGTGCCTAATCCGACCCCCTGCACATAGTTGGTGTTGTAGCGCGCGCCGCCGTCGTGGTAGTCCTTGCCCCGGGCGATGCAGTCGTCGATCAAGATCGACAGGAACGGGGCGGGCATGTACGTCGCATAGAGGCGTTCGATCACGTTGTTGCCCCGCATCTTGATATCCATCAGGAAATTGACCTGCCGCCGAAAGGCCTCGAACAACTGCTCGAATGTCCCGAACTGCTCGGGCGCGCCGGTCTCCAGACCGATTCGCTTTCCGGTCTTGGGATCGACGCCATTGTTGAGCGAGAGTTCCAGGATCTTGGGCAAGTTGAAATAGCCGGTCAGGATGTAGCTTTCCTTGCCGAAGGCGCCGACCTCTACGCAGCCGCTGGAACCGCCGTTGCGAGCGTCGGCCAGGGACTTGCCCATGCGGACCAGCTCCTGGACGATCAGGTCGCTGTTGAAGATGGAGGGCTGGCCGAATCCCGTGCGAATGATCCGGGCCGCCCGCTTGATGAATCGGTCGGGATTCTTCTTGCTGAGCTGGACGGAGGAACTCGGCTGCACGAGGCGCATCTCCTGGATCACGTCCAGCATCAGGTAGGTCACGTCGTTGACTCCATCGGAGCCGTCCTCTTTGAGGCCTCCGGTGTTGATCTGGGCGAAATCCGTGTACGTACCGCTCTCGGCCGCCGTGACACCCACCTTGGGCGGGGCCGGCTGGTTGTTGAACTTGATCCAGAAGCACTCGAGTAACTCCTTGGCGCTCTCCGGCGTCAAGGTCCCCTCCTCTATGCCCCTCTGGTAGAACGGGCAGAGGTGCTGGTCCAAACGCCCCGGGTTGAACGAGTCCCACGGATTCAGCTCCGTCGTGACGCCCAAGTGGACGAACCAGTAGTACTGCAGGGCTTCCCGGAAGTTGCGCGGGGCATGCGCCGGTACATGGGAGCAAACCTCAGCGATCTGCTCCAGCTCACTCTTTCGTTGCGGGTCAGTCTCCTTCGAGGCCAGACCGCGAGCTTTGTCGGCGTGGCGCCGGGCGAAGATGATCAGAGCGTCGGCGCCGATGAGCATGGCCTTGAGTTCTTCCTGCTTCGCGTAGGCCTGCAGATCGTTCAGGTAGTCCAGTGCATCGAGACTGCATTGAATGTCTCGCTTGAAGTCGGCCGCGCCCTTGCGATAGATCTTGCCGTCCAGCACGGTATGGCCCGGGGACCTCTGTTCCAGGAACTCCGTGAAGATGCCGGCTTCATACGTGGCCTTCCACTCGTCGGTCATCTCGTGGAAGATTCGGTCCCGCATCGTCCGGCCCTGCCAGAAGGGGATAATCGTGTCCTGGTAGACCTTCCGAACCTGCGGACTCACGATGAAGGATGTCTTTTCTCTGGAGTTGAGGATGTCCAGATCGGCCAGGCTGTGACAGCACAACTCCGGGTAGGTGGGCGTTGCTTTCGGGGCGTGACCTTTCTCGCCCACGATCAATTCCCCGGCGCCGATGTAGATCGTCTTGTTCGCCATGAGGTGTTTGAAGGCCAGCGCCCTGGTAACGGGGACGGATTCGCGCAGGGGGACATCGCTCTGGTAGAACTGGGTTATCAACTCGGCCCGCTCGCTGGAGATGAAGGGCTTGGTCTCGACGCTCTGCTCGCGGAGTTTTCTGACTCTCTCGTTCATTGTCTTAGCCACCTATCTTGACCTCGAAACCGTGCTCTCTAAGCGTGCCGGCGATCTCCTCCATTGTATCACCGTCGGGCGGGTGGGTCCGCAGCAGAGGCGCAGAATCTTGCGTCTCCACGGCTAGCCGCACCGACTTCTCCAAACCACCCTGATTATAGGGCAGGATGTCAATCCTGCCGACGGTTCGCAATGACCGGACGAATTGGGCGGTATTTTCCATGTTTTCGGCATCATCGTTGAATCCCGGAACGATCGGGACCCGGATGAATATCCGCCTGCCGGCCTCGGCCAGCATCCTGATGTTGTCCAGGATCAACTCATTGCCCACGCCGGTATACCGCTTGTGCTTGCCCGAATCCATATGCTTTACGTCACACAGGAGCAGGTTCGCTGCCTCGGCGACGCGGCGAACGAGGCCCGCTTCGGCATAACAGGTCGTATCAACTGCTGTATGTATGTCCTCGGACCGGCATTGGTTCAGCAGGGCCAGGAGGAATTCCGGCTGCATCAGCGGTTCGCCCCCGGAGAATGTCGCTCCGCCTGCCGACTGGTCATAAAAGATCACGTCTTTGCGGATATCCGCCATGACCTCGGCGGCCGTGGTTTGCCGCCCGATGATTTCCCTGGCGCCGGCCGGACATTCGATTATGCACGCGCCGCAGAGGACGCACCTGCCGGCATCCGTTACGGGGACGCCGTTTCGAAGCGCGATGGCGTCCTCGCGGCACACTTGCGCGCAACGGCCGCAGTGAAGGCACCGGTTCACGCGCAGGCTTGGTTCCGGCGATGCCTTCCAGCTCTCAGGGTTGTGACACCACCGGCACTGTAGCGGGCAGCCCTTGAAAAAGACGGTCGTTCGAATCCCGGGCCCGTCGTGAATGGCGTACTTCTTGACGTCGAATATGCATCCTTCCACCGTCGCGCCTGGACTCTGCCGGTGCGCCGAAGGTCGTGCGTTGCGAACGGAATATTGACCGTAATCGATTGTCACTTCGTCCTCTTGTTGCGTCTCGTCCATGGCGTTGTTGATCTACACGGTTACGCAACTCCAAGCATGGGGGACTTCTGCCGAATCAAACTCGAATATGTATCTTCCTGCGGTACAGCCATGCCAGCGGAATCCACTGGACCAAAAGCAGGGCCAACACCCCAAGCAGGTTCTGCCATTGCTCCGGCGTGGCGCGGATCAAGCGACCCAAGAGGCTGGACGCCGTGTGTTCCCAGTCCACCAGCGAGGAGGCAAGATAGACGACAATGGCATTGGCGCCGATGGCCGCCAATGGCCAAGCCATCCTGCGCAGGCCCCCAACGTCGATAATGGCGTAGAAGGCCGCCAGCAGCATCGCGCCCCAACCACATGTCACCAATACGAAGGAACTGGTCCAGAGTTCCTTGTTGACCGGAAACGCCAGGTGCCAGAGCCAGCCGGTGCCCAACAGCGCCGCTCCTGCCAGAAAGAGCATTCCACTCTTGGCCCAGCCGTTGAGATTGTCACGCCGCAGCCACGTACCCGCGAGGTATCCCAGCAGGGCATTGACCGTGGCCGCCACGGTCGAGAGCAGACCCTCCGGATCGTAGGCGCGATTGCGGTGGCGGATGCCAGGAAGCAGGTGTTGATCGATCCAGCCGTGCACGCATCCTTCTTGTGTCAGATCGCCAAAAACCGCGACGACTACCCAGTAGGCCAGCAGGATGGCGACGGAAATCGCTGCTACTGTTCTCCACGACCTGATGTGCCAGACCAGCATCGCGGCCACGAACCAGGCTATCCCGATTCTCCCCAATACGCTGGCGTAGCGTATCTGGCTCAGATCGGCGGGTATGCCCTGTCCCCAGGCATTGTTGTACACGATTCCCAGCAAGACCAGCAGTACCAGACGTCGCGCCGCGCGCAGGTAGTGCCTGCGTCGCTCCGTCCACGACAGATCGGGCAGGTGCTTGGGCGACAGGCCCAATGTCACGCCCGACAGGAATATGAACAGA
>CAYNQP010000009.1:0-18457 GCA_964399325.1 uncultured Pirellulales bacterium | reverse complement strand
GGAGCGTCACAAGCACGTAAGAGCCCGCCGTCAGCCCGAATCGGCCGAGAGTCTCCTCTTCCTGGTTTCGGTCAATCCGACTCAAAATAGCAATCAACGAGTCGATCATGATGTTGCCGACGCACCGGATACGACCGCCGTCGATCCCCTCGCGCCGGAGGTTCTCGTCGCCATCCGGCGACGGCGTGAACAGCAGATCCGAGACGGTGTCGGTGACGCGCCGGTTGATCTCTTCGGGCATCGTCTCGTCGAAGCTGCGCAGGCCCGCTTCGACATGGGCGACGGGAATGAGCAGCTTCTTGGCTGTCAGACTGCAGGCCAGGGTCGAGTTGACGTCCCCGAACACGACAACCAAATCCGGTTTTTCCTCCAGGAGAACCTTCCCGAACTCGATCATGACCTTGCCCGTCTGCTCGGCGTGCGTGCCCGAGCCGGTTCCAAGAAAATAGTCCGGTTCCGGCAACTTCAGGTCCTCGAAAAAGGCTTGTGACATGACGTAATCGTAATGTTGTCCTGTGTGGACAATAGCGGGCTCAAGCGACGGCGCTTTGCTCATCTCAAAATAGAGCGGCGCCATTTTCATGAAGTTGGGCCGCGCCCCGACAACCAGCAGTATCTTCAACAAGTCATGTCCCTCCATTTCTCCCAAGGACAGCATCGTAGATTCGTAAGAGCTTTTCACTTTCTTTCTCCCAATTGTACTGCTCCAGAACGGCGCGACGCCCGTTCTCACCCATCCGACGAGCTTCCTGCGGATGCTCGATGAGGTACTCCATAGCCTTGGCAATCGCCTGGGGCTTGGTCGGATCGACAATCAACCCGCATCGGTTGGGTTCCACAACCTCCCGGTAGAGTGGGAAGTTCGAAGCAATCACCGGCAGGCCCACCAACATATAGTCGAAGAGCTTGTTTGGCAAGCAACTTGTATTATTCGAATAGGGCAGATAGGTAATGACGCCCATCGCGGCCTGCGACGAGAGTCTCTCCTTCTCCTCGTAGGGCACCCAGGGGATGAACGTGACGTGGCGTGCGATACGCCGCTCCGCCGCTAGGGTTTTCAACTCGTCCTCGAACGTCGCCGGCCGGCAAGATCCGACCAGACAAAGCTCCCAACCTGGGTACTCCTTGACCACGAGCCCCAAAGCCTCAATGACCTCGACAAGGCCTCGAGTTCGTGACATCCCGCCCAGGTAGATGATCTTCTTTTGCGGGTCCTTCTCAAACGTCTTGGACAACTTGATGAGGGGATAATTCTCGATCCGGCCGGTACGCACCTTCAGTTTCTCATAGCGGGCCCCCACAAATGGGGTCGTGTAGATGACATAGTCGAAAAACCGCACCACCGCCCGCTCGAATAGGTCGAAGGACTTGCTGACGAATCGCCGTAACCATTCTGAAATCCAGAACTTGTCCAAAATGCTATTGGGATAGTGCTCATGGACGTCCCAGATCACCTTCTTGCCCCGGAGCTTGAGGAGCAGGCCGACAGTCATCAGCTCGGGATCGTGGAAATGGTAGACGTCCGCGTCTTCTCGGACCGCCAGCCGGAAGAGCCGCCACAGGAGCTTGGTCATTCTTTGGAGGCGGTTCTTCGGCTCAGGCAACGGCACAATGCGGACCCCATCTACCACCTCGGCTCTGTCGTGCCGGGCAATCAGCACGACATCATAGCCCGCTTTGGCCAGGCTCTTGGCTTCCTTGTGGAAGATGCGGCCGTCAAAGGGAATATGAACCGAGGTCAGCACGCAGACCTTGGCTCCAGATTGGTTTGGCGAATCACTCATCCGTTGCTCTGATTTTCGATGCCACGCGCCCCGCGGCAAGCGACCGGAGGGCGCCGGCGAACACCTGTGCATTGCGTTCGGAGTCGAAGACATCGCGGGCGCGCTCTAATCCCCTCTGCCCAGCCGAGGCTCTGAATCCTGGGTCAGTTATCATGCGCTCGATGGCGTGGCGGAGCTGCTCGGCATTTCCGGCGTCCACGAGCAGACCGGTTTGGCCATCGATCACCGCCTCCGGGACCCCTCCGACCCGCGTGGCCACCACGGCTAACCCGCAATTCATCGCTTCCAGAACCGCCTGGGGCATTCCTTCGCTGTGGGAGGGCAGGACCATGAAATCTGCACCTTGCAGCAAGAGCGGGACTTCTGCGGGCGGGACACGACCTGCCAGAACGACCGCTCCTTCACGTCCGACCCGCCGCGCCAGCCCCGCCAGCTTGTCGCGCGAAGGCCCTTGCCCAACACAGACGAGCATGAAGCTCTCGTATCTATCGAGTAGCGGCTCGCAGGCGGCAGCCAATTCGTTCATCCCCTTCGTCCCGACCAGTCCGCCGACGTAAATAGCCACGATGCCATCGGCCGCCCAGCCGAGTTGCTGGCGGACGGCCGCCTTGTCTATAGCAGGCGTGAAGGCATTCGCATCCCGGCTCACGTAGACGCACAGGGGCGCGCGTTTGCACTTGCCCGTCTCGGCAAGTCTCTTGCAGATCGACTGGCTGACGCCGACAGGCAGATCGACGTGCTCCAGCGTATCGCACAGCCGTTGCCATAGGATGGGCATTCGATCCGGATAGACCATCACATCACTTCCCACCGCCAGACTAACCACGGGCAGCCTGAGTTTGGCCCCGATGATGGCAGCCGCCTCTGCATCGGGCAACATCGAAACGCCCAGAACGAGATCGAATGGCTCTTCTTGATGCCACCGCCGGGCCGGGCCCATCGCGCTGAGAGCTAATGACCTGCCGTCGAATCGCCGAAACCCGAAGCCCGGGGGCCGGACATAGCTGACGCGCCGCACCTGCAATCCATCGGGAGCAAGAAGCGGATTGGCCGGCCCGTAGTCGCTCCAGCGTCGAACATGATAAAGCGGCCACGGCGTCCACGGCCGGCCCACCAGAAAGCAGCATTCGATTCCGCAGCGCCGCAGGTGCTGTGCCTCGCGACACATGAAGATCCCATGCCGCTCGGACCGGGCGGCGGGGAACATGTGGCTAATAGTCAATATCCGCAGCTTCTTCATCCATTTCGTCAATCGGATCGTCGTCCGTTTCGGTGTGCCACCAGCTCAGATGTTCCGCTGCCAGGACAAAGGCGAGGAACACCCAATAGTATTTCGCGGAAACCTGCTTGATATTGAGTCCCATCACCAGCAGGAACGTCAAGACCGCCCGCGCATAGAGCTTCTCCAAGGTCAGGGGCATCCGTTTGACCGTCAGCATCAGCATGATGACGAAGGTCGCGAACAGAATCGCACCGGGAATGCCGTACACGCCGAGCGCAAAGAAGAAATCGTTATGAGGCCAGATCTGACTGCCCGTTCGTTCGAACCAGCTATAGTAGCCCGCGCCGGCAGGCCTGACAGTCACCGCGTCGAGGGCGTTCTTGATCGGCGTCATTCTGACATCGATCGCCTTCCTGGCGCGCTGGACATCCGTCAGGCGGTTCACGACGGAAGCGTCCAGACTCCGTTGTCTCATCAGCAGACCCGCCGAAGCAGACGCCACGACAATAGCCAGAAGCAGCAGAATGGCCAGCGTGGGTCGGCGGATGACCTGCCGCACGAACAGCAGAGGCGAGAGCATCGTGAAAGCCAAAGCCACCAGACCGCCGCGCGAGCCGATCTTGAGCATCATGACCGGCAGGAACAGCATGGCGACGAGATAGACGACGCGCCACAGAAGACTCTTGTCGCGGGCAAAGAGGTAGATCGCCGAGAGAAACGCCAGCGCCGTCAGCGCGGCCAGCATGTTCGCATCGATCGCACTTCCGAGCGTGGCCGAATAGCGCGCTTCGCGCGTCTCGTGCATGGCGCGGATGGCGGCCCCCGTCTTGAGGGCCACGACCGTCGTGCCCACCATGCCGACAACGTAGGAGCGCAACGCCCATACGAAGGTCTTCTCGTGGTTGGTTTCGAGAATCCAGTAAACAATGAGGATCAGGACGATCAACTGAAACTGTGTGAACGCGCGCATGACTTCCATGGAAAGATAAGGCTGCAATAGGGACGTGCAGAAAATCCAGGCACTCAACCCGGCCGCCACCCAGAGCGCCTTATGCCCGATGCGCAGCCCGGGGCGGGTCAGCATCACATTGAGCAGAAAACTGGTCGCCAGCGCCAGACCCACGCCGCGGTCGAGACTGAAAGCCTGGCGGAACCCGATGCCCGCGCCGGTGGGAAGAACCAACATGAGAACGCAAAGGGCAAACGTCGGCTTAATCAACATTCCGACGAATGTGGGCAGCGCCACGATTGCGGCCCCGGCGATAGGGTTCTTCGCCAGGAAGACGACCCCGAGCCCGATCGCGCAGACGAGCAGCCAAACCGCCAGGAGCAAGGTGTTCATCGCCGGCGACAATTGAATGTCGGACGTCCGCTCTTCGGACTCGTAGAGCAGACCGTTCTGGTCTATTTCGTTGGCATAGGTAGCGTACATAGTGGTGCAGCGCGCTCTATATCGCCGAGTGCGGTTATCGGTCGTGGTGATCCTGTCCGATCTTTACGCCCGGTTCGGCTTCTGCTCTTTCTTTCGTTTCAAACGGCGAGCGACGTGAAAGAGCCGGCGAAGAATCCCTTTCTCGCGTGAAAGGGCATGGCGTGCGATGTAGAACTTGATCATGTGGATGTAGTCGCCGCGAATGGGCTCGGACAGCTTCTGGCAATACTTCGGCACGCGTCGGCCGGCCAGGCGGGACAGAAGCATGCGGGCCTTGAGCTTCCTCTTCTTGAAGACGGCGTGCCCTTGCGAGGTCAGCAACGGCTCAAGGCTAAGTTCCGATAACTCAACCGCTTCTTGCGACGCGGCCAATTCGAGAAACTCTTCCGCTTCCGGCGTTCTCGTGATGACGAAAGAACTGCCGATCTTGTCGGTCCTGACCGCCTCGGGCACCCACGCATCGCCGCAGGACAGGTCGCTCAACTCGCCGAGCATGTCGCTGCAGAGCGTACAGCGCCCCAGGGAAAACGGGCCGAGCTTCGCGTAGAAATCAGCCAGTGGCACGATGGTGTCGGTTCCGTCTTTGGCGCGGATACGCATGCTGCCGGGCCAGCCGCGACCGCGGTATTCCAGCGTCTCGACGGATTCCGGCGCTATGCCGATGCCCCGCAGAAACCTCTCCGTCCCCAAGAAGCTGTAATCGAGGCTACAGGCGATGCTGATCCGGTAGCGAATGCGCTCTTTCAGCTTCGGGATGTGCTGCTCGGCCTTCCGAATGCCCTGGATATGGCAAGGAAGCCCCACGACGGCGAATCTGCCGTCCGCTTCGAGGATCGTCTTCAACGCCGCGTTGGCGGCCACGGGGCAGTATTTCGACCGCGCCGCTGCGACGATCTCTTCTTTTGTCCTGGCGATGAACGGCTCGGGCTCCAGCGGCTTCTCAGGCCGCATGCGTGTGACCAGCGCCCCGTCGATGAGCCCTTCCTCCAACGCGGAGACCAGGAGCGCCGTCACGAGCCCGCCGGAGGCACTGTCGTATCGTGTCTTCTTGTCGATGGCGTGGCCGATGTAGCAGCCAAGATACTTCCCCGCGGCGATGTCGTCGGGGATGTCGCCGTAAAGCGCCTCGCCCAATCCCTCGAAGTCGACGCTATGGCCCGGACAGACGTCATAGCACAATCCGCAGCGCGTGCACTTGTCCTTGTCGATCTGCGGGATGTAGCGGCCCTTCTTGCGATCGATGACCATAGCGAGCGCATCGCGGGGACAGATTCCCGCGCACGTGCCGCACCCCGTGCACAGACCGTGCTTGACCACCCACTTGATGGTTGAGCGCTTGGATTTCATGATGCTGGCGGTGCCGGCGGCGCGCCCTTGACGAGGCGCGCGATCTGGGTCAACTGCCGGGACAGGTCCTGTTGCACCTGGCTGAGAGCTTTTCGGATGGAAGCGCGCGACTCGAACAGGTCGAGAACCTTCCGTGTGGCGGCTTGCTGATCCAAAACATCCATGTCCACTATCTGGTTTTCGCATCGGCACATCTCTCCGATAATTCCATGCGTCCTGGTGTCCCGCTGGTTTGTCAGCGCCGCAAAGGGTGTCCCCATCGAGACGCCGCCAATCAGCGAGTGCGTCCGTTCGCCAACCAGGAAGTCGCACTGTCCAATGATACTTTTCAACAGCCGCGCTCCGCAGTCTTCTTCGAGGATCGCGCAACGGTCCGACCCTGACTTCATCTGCTCGGTAACGTGCTGAGCCGCGACGATATCGCTGCCATCCTTTTCGACCGAGTGGGGCAGGAAGAGTGCGAAAGCACCCTGTTTTTCGACGAGGGCATCCAAAATGGTCGCTAGATACTTCGCGTGCGCCTGCCACTTGTCCTGGCCCTGCAGATCCGGCCGAAAACTGGCGTAGACTCGTCCCTTTTCCAGTGCCGTCACGGCTACGATGGCTCGGCCGGACGCTTGCGCGCGACGCAAACGTTCGCATCGCTCCAGCACCGCGAGAGCCTCATCGGGTCCAGCCGGCCGCATCGCAAACGCTGGGTCGGGACCCACGATCAACTCATCGGGCCGGCGGCTGACCTGCCTCATGCTCTCGCACGAGGACCTTTCGCGAAACACACAGAAGTCGCTTGCCTCCAGAGCCCTGCGATACAACCCCGCCTTATACGCCCGTCCGGCGCCGATCCCCGTGCTGGCGCCGAGGATTCCCGTCCGCTTGCCATGTTTCTTCGCCAAGTGAATGATCCCGCACGACTCGACACAGAAGACACCGTCGTGCCCCACCAGCACATACTCGGCCTGCTCGAAGAAATCCTGGAGGGGCCGGCATCTCTTCTGTCCGGCGGCGGTGAGGTTGTTCAGCTTCGAATAGATGCCGAACCGAAGTTGCAGGGCAATGGTGGCCTGGAGAAGGACCCGACTCCGGCCGGACAGGCCCGAGTTGCCCTCGAATCGAAACAGCCACTGCCTGGGGAAGATGGTGATGTTGCCTCGTTGCGCAACTTCCGGGACATTGTCAAAGAGACCCAGGGCAACGGGCCTGCCATCGGAGAGCATGTCCTCGATCCCGCGCACGATGGCCTCTTCGCCCTTGTTGGCGATGGGCACGTAGTCGGCCATCAGGATGCGTAGGGTATCATTCATGCGGACAAGATCAGGTCGTCCCCGGCTCGACGCGTTTGCGCCCTGCGACATAGAGAAACATCCGACGTTCGGCGCTTTGCAGACTCAGGAACCAACCAGAAACACACGTCGCGACGCCGGCGGCCAGGATCACGCCAAACAGTTCGAGCCAGGAATCAGGCGGGGACAGGTACTTCCACACGACGATGACCGCTATGCCTGGAAGGCTGCCCAGCAGCGCGGGCCACCACACGTGCGTGATGCCGTCCCACGCCGATATCTTCATCTTCCAGTTGAAGTAGATCGGCAGGATGACGCCTGCCACCAAGGCCATCGGCACGAAGTTGCTCCACGCGATGCCTTGAAGGCCCCAGCCGGCCACCTTGACGCTGAAGACAGCCCCCGCAACGCACAGAAACGCCTCGACCGCCGTCAGCAGCCCGAAGACTTTGTGTTCACCCCGGCCGGCCAGGACGAGGAAATTGCTGTGTTGCGCCAGCATCAGGCCGTAGCCCGCCGCCAGGATGGCCAGTACGACCGCCAGAGAGCGGATGACCGCCGGGTCCTCGAATTGCGCGCCCACCCAGATTGTCAGGAACTCCCGGCCCATCACGGCCAGGAAGACGGCGGCCGGAATCAACAGCAGCAGGCTGTACTTCTGCGTCAGGAAAGCGATTTGCCTGACCCGCACCTGGTCGTTGCGGGCATCCAGATCGGTGACCGCCGGTTTGATCGCCGCGGTGAAGGACTGCACGAATTGGGACAGCAGCAACACGCCGGCGGCCGCGACGGAAAACTGCGCCACCTCGGTGGTCCCCAGGAAGATCCCGATAATGGTTTCGCTGGCTCGATAGACGATCAGGGCCCCCGTGGCATACAAGAACGTATTCACACCGTAAGACAACATCTCCTTCAGCAGCGTGCGATCCACGCTCTTCCACGAGATCGAAACCGCCGGCAGCAAGCGCCGTGCGTAGAAGTACTGCAGGGCCCGGGCGACAATCTCGCTGATGCCGTAGATGTACCCAAGGGTCAACAAGCCGTAGCCGCGCAGCAACAGCGCCACAATCAGTATCGTCCTGGCCGTGAGGACCACGAGCGTCACAATGCTGATGACATCGTACCGTTGTAGTCCGCTCAGGACGGCCGTCGTCAGTTGCAGCGGGGTCGAGGCCGCAAAACCCAGACCGACGATCAAGACAAGCTGTCGGGCCCCTGCAACCAAGTCAGGTTCAATCGCGAACCAGTCGCCGACCTTGACATACAGCAGCAAGCTCAGAAGGGCCAGAACGACCGCGACTACCGAGAAGAACAGCAGGGCCGTACTGATGACGCTCTGGATGCCTTGCTCGTCGTCCTTGGCCAGATACATCGGAATCCGCCGGTTGATGGCGCTGTTGAGCCCCATGCCCAGGACCAGGCGATAGCGAAAGACCGAGCCGATCAAGACCCAGACACCGTAGCGCGCCTCGCCGAGCCGGCCCAGGAAGAACCGGACCAACAGGAACGCGATGACGGCGTTGGTCATCAGCATCACAACACTATAGAGCGCGTTGTGAACCAGTCGTTTGGAGGTGGTGACCTGCTTGGCCATAGTGGTAAGGTCGATCCTCTCTATCCTTGGGAGGCAACGGCGCGCATTTTCGCGCGACACAAAACAGATTCGCCGATTTGAAAAGTCGCGCGTCCCACGCCATGAGCTTGCCGAGGCCCGCGTGCAGCGGCCGGATGCGTCCCAAGAGTAGATCGGCCATCTTGAGCACGCGAACGAAGAGCCCGGTGCCGCCGAATTCCGTCACGGCCCACCCGTTGTAGTTCAGGAGCATCTGCAGCCTGTCGCGCGAGAAGTGCTCGTGCCAGCGCTTCCGAGCCGAGACGTCACCGATGAGACCATCGGGATTGGCGACGTAGCGTCGCTCGTACTGAGCCCGTGAATGCCTGCGGCAGTAGTACCACCGGTGCAGTCGTGGGAAACGGAATTTCAGGTTTCCCATATCCAGGAACGAAAACAGATGGCGCCCCGGAACGGTCACGATCAGCATGCCGTTGCCCTGAATGACGCGGTGCAGCTCGCGCAGCAACGGCTCCTGGTCGTCCACGTGCTCCAGGACATCCATCAACGTGATTGAGGAGAACATTCCATCGGGAAACGGCAAAGGCAGCGCGTTCTTGAGGTGGATGATCTCAAGGGCGCCGAAGGCCTTGTCGGCACGCGTCACCGCCTCCCGGCTGACGTCAACACCCATCAGATGCTTGATGTTCTTGCTCTTGAGCATCGTTAGAAAGCGTCCGTCGCCGCAGCCAAAATCCAGGTGCGCCCTTCCATTGGCAGGCACGTGCCGCCATGCAAAGCCGTAACGGTCACATCCGCTCGGATTGTCTTGTTCACTTCGAGTGTGCATACGCATCTTCCGGCGCCGGTTTCAGTCCGCCGGCCGAGAGGGTTCAACGACCCGCCACATGACGCCGGCCTTGACGAGATCGTACCGGCCCAGCACGAATTTCGGGCAGTAGCCGGCCTGGTCTGAAGTCACATAGATGGAGCGGCTGCCGATGAGCTGCTCCAATATCTGTTCGTCGTACGGCGGCGCCCCTTTGCTGCGCACGATGCCCGTGACGATCTTCACATCCGGTCGTTTGCCCTTGACCTCTTGGACGTACAACAGCGGCGCCACCGTCGTCGTGTCGGCGTAGATGACGGCGTTGGGATCGGCCGTGGCCAGCGCGTCCTGCGCGAAGCGCTCGGCACCGTGACATCCTGTCTTCCAAGGCTGCAAGAAATACGTGTAGTCGTTGCGGTAGGCAATATCGGCCCGCGTGCCAATCGGCAAACTCGCTCGCTCGGCCCATCTCGGGGCAACGGCATACACGGCCACGGGCAGCAACGTGAAAACGCCCATGAAGACCAAGGGGGCCTTGCCGTGCACGCGCTCCTGAACGAAGCAGGCGCCCAAACCGATGGTCACGGCGGCCAGGCTGTAGAACGGAATGAAGAAGGCGTATCGATCGGACACGGTGTAGCGAAAGGCAAAGACGAAGAACAGCACCAACAACACCGCAACGATATTCCGGAAGGCCGGGGCCGACCTAACGCGGCGCAAGGCAAGACAGCCTGCGAGGAATAGCAACATGTTTGGTGTCGGGAAGTTGAGCAGGACAAACAGGATGTTCTCCTTGACGATGGTCCACGACAGGGTCGCATTGAGCACGTCACCCCGCCATCGATCCCCGAAGGCCGCCGAGGCCAGCGTGCCGACCACGTCGCCGGTGCCGATCATGTGCCTGGCGATCAGGCATTCGTAGGGCAGCGCCCCGACAATCCATAGAAGCGCAACTACAATCACATTTCTCCAGCGTATCGCCCTCTTGTCAAGCAACACCACGAGCAGCACGACGTAGCAAAGCAGCGGTATGGCCGCGAGCATGTGCACGGCGATAGCCAACCCGTTGAGCAGGCCGAGCGCGTAGAGGTATGTCACCTGTTTCGTCTTTGTGTATTCCAGCAACACGATCAGCTCGCCTAGAAACAGCGCCGTCCAAAGCGTGTATGTCTCGGCGATGCTGGCATGTTGCCAAAACGTGTGCGAGACGGCCAATGTCCCGGCCGCGATGAGAGCGGGGAAGCTCTTGCCCAGCCATAAGCGCACCAGCAAGTACAGATTCGCCACGGCCACGGCACCGGCCAGCACCGAGACCAGATTGACGCGGTAGCCGAATTCGCCCAGCCCCGTGAGCTTGGCGCCGATGGCCAGGATGTAGAACAGCGGATGGGAGAGCGCCAAGCCAAGGAATCCCTCGATATCGTTGTGCCACGTGCGGTACTGAATCAGCCCGCTGTCCTGCCACAGCGGCCCCGGCGCGCAACTGACGACGTACAGCGCACCGGCGCCCAAGAGCACGGCGAGGTGGACGATGAGGATATGGAGCGATGTCTTCTTCACGGATTTGACCTGAGGGTGGTGTCCAACCTGTGTAGCGCGGGCTCAGCACGCCGTCACGACGAGCCCCTCGTCACTAATGCTGAAATCGAAGAACCGGGCCCGGTCGTTCGGCGGTTCGGCCTGGAGCATCTCGCGAATCGTAGCAGCGTCTTCGGGTGACTTGCAGATCAACAACATGAACCCCCCGCCGCCGGCGCCCAGGAGCTTGGCTCCGAAGATGTGGGGCTTGATCCGCTCAACCAGGGTCTCGATCTCGTCATTGCTGCTGTTCGGGTCCAGTCGTTTGTTGAGCTGCCAGGCCGCGTCGACCAAACAGCCGAACTTCTCGATGTCTTTGCGAATGAACGTGTTCATCACCTCTCGGGCCACCTGACCGATGTGCCCCAGCGTCGCGACCGTCGCTCGGTCGCGGTTCAAATAGCGTCCGACTACTTGCTTGAGAATGTTCTTGGCGAGGCGCGTGATCCCGGTGTAGTACAGCAGCGTTTGCCCGCCGTTGGCGTTGGGGTCTATGATATCCGAAGGCACGTAGTGAATGTGCGCATCGGGAACCATCCCGGGTTCGGTCACGATCATCTTCACACCATCCACGACACCGCCGATCTGGTCCTGCCAGCCTCCGCCGGTCGTCAGGGCCTGCTCGAGTTTGAGCACCTGATGAAAGAGCTCTCGCTGCGAGAGTTGCTTGCCCATGACCCGAGCGACCGCGGCCACGATCACGGCGCCCATGATGCTGGAGGTTCCCAACCCACTTCCCTTGGGGATGGCCGCCAGCGTGGTCAGCTCGATGCCCCCTCCGAACGCCTCCAGAGCTTTCTTGAGAGAAGCCTTGCTCGAACGCCCATTGCCCGTCGGCGAGAGTCCCGAAAGCACGAGAGCGGCCTTCGCCAGGGCGAAACTCCCCGTGGCCTTGCGGTAGTCGAGCAGGTCCTCGAACCGGCGGACCTCGATCCGGACGCCCAAATCGATGGAGCCGATCCGGATGACGGGCTCGTCGATCACGCGCACGTAAGCCTGGATTGGGGGCTGGCCGTTCAGGTCGATGGCGGCATTGATCACGCAGCCACCCCATTCGAGAGAATAAGGCGGGGTGTCCGTCCAGCCGCCGCCGACGTCGAGTCGGGCCGGGGCCCTGGCCCAGACAATCTCATCGCTGCGCAGCGCGTTGCGCGGGCTAGCGTTCTGGGCAGTTCCGCTACCGACAATCGCCTGCTCCAGAGCCTCGAAGGCGACCTCCCCCATGCGACCGGCCCACTGGGCGACGGTCATCCGGGGACCCGGCCCGAGCCCCAACGACTGTAGCCACTGGCGTTGCGCGCGATTCAACGCATCTTGCACATCCGGCAGTGCCTTGGCCACGGGCAGATCGCTGTCCTGATAGAGCGCCGTCAAGGCGGAGCCGAGCGTGTGCATAATGCGCGGAAAGACCAGCGACGCCATGCCGTGGTCTTCTCGGGTTTGGCAATAGCGGTGCGCTTCCTTCAGGATGCTCACGACCCACGAACCCGGATCGTCCGCATCACGCATCAGATGGATCAGTTCCTGAGCGGAGAAGCCGCTATCGGGTCGAAAAACCTGACGCAGCGATCTGCGTACCCATTTAGCCCTGATGTCACCGCGCCGGCGATAGAACCCTTCGTGGTCGGCCAGCGCCAGAATCTGCGCGAAGCTGTATCTGTCCGCGGCGCGCCAGGCGGTGCGCTGATCCTGCGACGCGCCCGCCGGGTCGAGCATCCACAGCCAGTGCCGGTAGTCCGCCTGGCTCTTCACGGCGGGAAAGAGCCGGGCATTCCAGAGACTGCGATCTTTCGACGCCGTTCTCGATTGCCAGACCTCGGAAGGTTTGACGCCAACGTCTTTGAGCCACTGGAGGATGTCTTTACCGCAGAAGACCGCGCCTTCACCGACCGCCTCCTTGAACGCATCGTCCATGCCGTAGCAACGAACGAACCACACCTCATCGCCGCCATGGTCACGTCCCTTGATGACATCGAGACAGGCCCCCGCCGGCAATGCCAACGGTTCGTCGATATCAGCCCCGACCACCATGTTGCCGCCGGCCAGGGCCAATGACGAAGCGATGCGGCATCCCTCCACCCAGGCCGCGGT
This sequence comes from uncultured Pirellulales bacterium, assembly GCA_964399325.1. GTDB lineage: Bacteria > Planctomycetota > Phycisphaerae > Sedimentisphaerales > Anaerobacaceae > JAFGLV01. The sequence goes on along the minus strand of CAYNQP010000009.1, from coordinate 5,342 downwards.
CCCCTGCACCGCTGCGGAAGGCGCGACCTCGTTGTTGATGTCGAGGTAAGTCTGCAAAAGCGATATGCCCCTGTCCTCCTGGAGCAGTCGCGTGCCGCTGCTGAGGATAGCCCGGCTCGATCCGAAGTCCAGGAAGTCACAGTGCTTCAGCAGTTGGACGTTGAACGGTACAGCCGAGAGTACTTTGAACAGCTCAGCCAGCATGCTGTCAGACCACGTCGAGCCGCTGTCGCGGGCGGATTTCACGTAGCCGGCCAAAGCGGCCTCGCTGCCCAGCGCACAACAGATCTCGCGGTAGAAATCCAGGCCCCGCTCCAGGACCGCTCGGCCTCGCTTTCCCGCGAGCGCAAGTTTTCCCTTCGCATCGGGCCGAATCCCAAAGGCCTGCATCAACTGCACCGCGGTGGCCGCATCGAACTGCATGACGCCGATGTCGAGACACGATTGACCGTAGGCGTTGATGGCCCCCCTGGATCTCTGCTCGGCAACCGACGGCTTCTGCAAGTACAGCCGGACCTCGTCCGGGCGACCCTGGCAGAACACCCCGTGGCGGCTTGCCTGTTCCGGCAGAGCATAGCAAGCCAATCCGGTAATGCCTCCCCGCGCGAATTTGACGTCGGATGGCTCAAACCTCAGAAGCACATCGCCCGAGGCGATCACGACCTGACCTTGACCGCGTTCGGGCTCGGGCAGCGCCAGATAGATGGGCAACTGCCTGTCGAACAGGCTCAGGCACACCGCGCTGTCACTCTCGCCCGGCACGGGAATGAAGATTTTACCACAGGGTCCGTAGGCGGGAAGTCGCCGGGAGTCGCCGCCGGCGTGAATGATCAGGATGCGCAGCTCGCGGAGAACCTCCTCCCAGAGACGGGGCCCTGCCTGGGCCAGCCGGCCCCGCAACCGCCGATGCAAGACCTCCATCAGACAACACAGCGTGCTGCCTCCGCTTCCGACGCGCCGGCCGTCAGGATCGGCCACGACGACGGCTTCTCGAATATCGCTGAGCAGTCCCATCTCGCGACGAACGGCCAGTTGCGACTCATAGGCTCCGGCCTGTGCCTCGTTCGAGGCCGTGATGATGAGATAGTCCCAGGAACGTGTTCTCGCCTTCATGCTTCTCTACCCCGCGGTCCGTCTAGTGGCTCTCTGTCTGGCGCCGATGTTCCTCGATGATGATTCTCAGCGTCTCCTTCAGGTCGGTACGCGGCTTCCAACCGATCATCCGTTCGATGCGTTCGGTGCTGGGCAGCCGGCGCATCATGTCTTCGATGGGGCGTCCGTAGGCCACCTCATACGGAACAAAACGCTTGTCGCTACGGCTGCCTGTCAGTGCCATGACTTTGTCCGCCAATGCCTCAATGCTGATTTCCTCACCCGTGCCGACGTTGAAGACCTTTCCCACGGCCTTCTCGCACTTCATCAGGCCGATGACCGCCTCAACCACATCGCCCACATAGCAGAAGCAGCGACTTTGCTTGCCGGTCCCGTAGATACAGATCGGCTCGTTCTTGAGGGCCCACTGCACGAAACGCGGGACCACCATACCATAGCGGCCCGTCTGTCTGGGCCCGATCGTGTTGAAGAACCTGGCGATCACCACACCCAGGCCGTACTGTTGGTAGTAGGCTTGGCCTAAGAACTCATCGATGGCCTTGCTGCACGCGTAGGCCCAGCGTGAGAGCGACGTGCTGCCCAGGACGAGGTCGTCTTCCTCGCGAAATGGAATGCTCTCGCTCTTGCCGTAGACCTCGCTGCTGGAGGCGATAAGCACCTTGCGGCCAAACTTGTGGGCCACTTCGAGCACGGTCTCGGTTCCGCCGATATTCGTTTCAATCGTGCGGACCGGATGGTCGGCAATCAGTTGCACTCCGACTGCGGCCGCCAGATGGAAGACCACGTCGCACTGCGCGGTCAGCAATTGGATCAGCCCGAGGTCACGAACGTCGCCCTGGATGAACTCCAGATTCGGATGCTGCCGGAACGATTGGATGTTTTCGAGCCGGCCCGTGCTCAGGTTGTCGAGGAGAACGACGTGTTCCCCGTCGTCGAGCAAGCGCTCGGCCAAATGCGAGCCGATGAACCCCGCCCCGCCTGTGATCAGTGCCTTCATGAGCTTGGAGCCTTCACAGAATCGAATTCAAAGCCAGGAAAGAATCATTAGAGGACATAGCTAACCGATTTCAGCGGTCTGAGCAACGGTCGATTTGGATGGACTCCGTCCCCGTCGGCTGCCACACACCGAGTAGACCCCCGCTGCCCGAGGCCCTGCGCATCCAGACTCCTCAGTCCCCAGGAGCGGTCTTGTGTTCACCATAACCATCGGAAAACAAAGAACATAGCTTGAGGCAAACCCCCTGCCCATGCCCAGGTAGCCCCTCCATCGCTCACATTTCGCTCGTCAACTTCCAAGCACCGATAATACTGCCACTTGGATATTGCCCCACTCGGTGGACAGCAGGCGTGACACGTCGCGGCGGCGTTCCACTTACGCTGACAGGCTCGTCGCCCAGGCCAAGCTCTACCAAGGTACACAGCCTGCCTTTTATAGGACGCGTTCGCATCCATTGGGTCTTTCGCAGAAGCGAGCCGGTAGCGAACGTACCGGTTCCGGGGCTCGGCGACGAAACTGCTTGGATCAATCGACGAAGTATGGTAAAATGGGCAAGTTAAGCTGGCACAATCAGGGGGGTTTCTTTGCGTACAAAGCTTGGCCGTCTACTCGTGGTATGTCTCATGGTGGCTCTTGGCAACGCCTCGGCGCAGGCTGACCGGACGATCACCATCACCGAGCTGTTCGACAAGCTCCGCGGCATGTGGATTGGCCAACTCATCGGCAATGCCGCTGGTCGAGCCACGGAAGGTGTCTACGCCCGTTCGGAACCTAATCCAAATCCCGCCGTGCCCTGGGAGATCAAACAGGTTTGGGATGCCGACGACGACACCGACATCGAGTACATCGCTCTGCACATCCTGGAGAGCTGCGGCTTCGAGTGCGATCCGTGCGAGATTGCCGAGCAGTGGCTCGATCACATTGCCGACAACGGCATCTACATCGCCAACAAGCAGGCGTGGTACCTGATGCTCGATGGCTACCTGCCCCCGGACACCGGCAGTCGGGCACTCAACGAGCACTGGTATTCCATTGATGCCCAGATCGGCACAGAGGTGCTCGGCGCCGTCTCGCCCGGCCTGCCCCAAACGGCCATTGACTTGGCCGGCAAGTTTGCACGCGTCACGAACGCAGGTTTCGCGGTCCACGCGGCTCAGTTCTATGCGGCCATGTACGCGGAGGCTTTTTTCGAGCCGAACGGGGTGGAGCTTGTCTCCAAGGGCCTCGACGCTCTTCCGGGGAGCAGTCGCACCACCCAGGTCGTCCGCGATGTGCTCGACTGGTATCTGCAGGACGCGGCCGACGGCCCTCTCGACTGGCGGGCCACCCGACGCAAGCTCTACGACAACTACCAGGGCGCCGCAAGTTTCGGCAGATACTACAATTGGGTTGAATCGACGATCAACGTCGGGGCCACCGTACTGGCGTTGCTGTACGGTCAGGGCGACTTCAAGGAGACGGTGCAGATCGCCGTTCTCGCCGGCTGGGATTGTGACTGCAATCCCGCCACCGCCGGCGGGTTGTTGGGCATCGTTTGTGGATTCGACGCTCTGCCGCCCGATCTGACGGACCCCGCCACGTGCGGCGACCTGTACATGAATGTCTCGCGGCCGGGACTGCCCGATCCAGCCGGCGAGCTGCCACAGTATGACACCATCATGTATACAGCCCTGCGTATGCTCTTCCTGGCAAACAGCAACATCCTCCGCAGCGGCGGCCACTTCAGCACCGCGGGTCGAACGAGGGTCTACCACGTCCCGGAGCCTGAAGCATTGGTTTGCGACACTGAGAAAGTGGACCCTATCGGACCTGCCGGCCTCGTCGCCGAGGCGATTGCCGCCGGGATCGCCGTGATTCCCCGAGCCAGCGTCGAGCGATTCGACGAGGCCACGGACCGGAACAACCTCTACTCGATCATGGACGGCGTGACCGACAACTCCCACAATGGGCACAAACCCTACTACAGCTATGTGTCCGATCCAGCAGCCCGGCCCGAGCAGGATTGGTATGAACTGGCCTTCTCCGCACCCGTGCAATTCCAGGGGCTGACGTTCTACGAGGGCGACATCGTCTGGGCCAAGATCAACAGCTACTACCGCGACGACCAGCCGATCGGGGGCTTCTTCGAAGACCTCACCGTCCAGGTGCTCCGCGACGGCGAATATGTCGAGCCGAAAGAGGTACGGATGTCGGCCGAGCTCGACCGGTTCCAGATGTATCAGACCATCACGTTCAGTTTCACCCCGACCGTCGGAGAGGCGATCCGCATCATCGGCACACCCGGCGGCTCGAAGCACTTCACCACCATCCTCGAATTGGAGGCCGAGGGCGCGCTGTACACCCGCCCGGAGGCCGAGCAGATCGCGGGCGCCGACGGTACAACACCGACGCCGGGACAATGACCTTCGATGTTGTCGCGGCCGAGCAACTCCAGACCAAGACATTGGTTAAGGAGATGGGCGTACAAGCCGATAGAGCCGGTAGCGGCAGCGTGGTTCCTCAACCCACGCGCCGGTCATGGACCCAACTCCCGGAGACAACGGAGGATCAGGCGAAACGGCTTGAACGTGAAGGCAAAAGAAGCTCCATACAAAGCAGGTGAACGGCCCGACCTTGAGATGGCATCGTATGACGTCGAGCATGTGGGGCCTCTAACATTATCGGGCCGGATACAGAGTCTGCGCTACGCCGGGCGCGGCGTTCGCCTGATGCTGCGGTCCCAGCACAACGCTTGGCTGCACGCCGTCGCATCCTGCTGCGTACTCATCGTGGGCGGGTTGTTCGTGCTCTCCGACGCCGAATGGTGCTGGATCGTGCTGGCCATCATGGCGGTCTGGACCGCCGAGGCCCTGAACACCGCCCTGGAGTTCCTGGCCGACGTGGCCTCGCCCGAATTCCATCCGCTCGTCGGCAAGGCCAAAGACGTCGCGGCCGGAGGCGTCCTCATCTCCGCCTGCGGCTCGGTCATCATCGCCCTGCTCGTCTTCGGCCCCCATTTCGTGGAACTGTTCAGATCGTTTCTGTAGTCTCGTCACCACGACGCAAGAACAGGTTCGCCGGCCGATGATGCGGCCTATTCCGTGAGACGGTCGTCAAGCAAGAACGCAGCATGGGCCAAAGCCCATTCTACTTGTCTTGGTAGGCCGTGCCGAAGAACACGATCAGGGCAGAGACACGAAAGAGAAAGGGCTGCAAGCCATGCCTGCAGCCCCTGTGATTGCTAGTAGGGTGA
>CAYNQP010000008.1:0-22019 GCA_964399325.1 uncultured Pirellulales bacterium | reverse complement strand
CGGAAAGGCAGAATCCTGCTAAAGAAAAGAGTTTTATTGGGTCAGGCCCGGCTTCTGAAGGGATGATAGGGTCATGAACAGGGGATTGCCCTCGAGCGACCTGTGCGTAGAATCACTCGGGTCTCCTGGCCGGGGAGTCTCCTTTTGTCATCCCAACAATGTTTTTTTGCGATGGGTGAGATAGAGTCTATGTCCCTGGAAGATCTGCGAAGCCGTATTGATGAGCTGGACAACCAGTTGGTGGAACTGCTCAACGAGCGCGCGCATGTGGTTGTGGAAGTAGGCAAGCTCAAGAACAAGAGCGACAAGCCCATCTACGCCCCCGACCGCGAGAAGCAGGTACTGGACAAGATCAGACGGGTCAACAAGGGCCCGCTGCCGGACCGGACTCTGGTTGCGATCTGGCGGGAGCTGATGAGCGGCTCCTTCGTCCTGGAAAAGCCTTTGCGTATCGCCTATCTCGGTCCCGGCGGCAGCTTCAGCCATACCGCGGCCATGCTCAAATTTGGCCAGAGTGTGGAATACGAGCCCTTGGCCGACATTCGCAGCATCTTCGATGAGATCAGCAAAGGCCACTGTGATTTGGGGATCGTGCCCGTAGAGAACTCCACCGGCGGCGGCGTGATCGAGACGCTCGATGCACTGATCGACACGGACGTGAAGGTTTGTGCCGAGGTCCTGATGGCGATTCACCACAACCTGCTGGCGAACTGTCTTCTGGAAGACATCGAGAAGATCTACTCCAAACCGGAGGTATTTGCCCAGTGCCGCAACTGGCTCAGCGCTACGTTCAAGGAAGCCAAGACCATACCCGTGGCCTCGACGGCGCGGGCAGCGCAGATGGCGGCCGAAGAGCCTCATGCCGCGGCGATCGGCTCGAAGGTGGCGGCCGAGCTGTACGGGCTGAAGATGATCTGCGAGAACGTCGAGGATATTGCCAACAACGTCACGCGGTTCCTGGTGATCAGCCGCGACGATGCCAAGCCGACGGGCGAGGACAAGACGGCAATCCTGTTCAGCACGGCCCACAAAGCCGGTGCCTTGGCCGATATGCTCGAGGTTTTCAAGAGGTACGGGATCAACCTGACCAATATCGAATCGCGGCCCAGCAAGAAGCGCGAATGGGAATACTACTTTTTCATGGATTTTGTGGGGCACCGAACGGAAGAGAGAGTGCAGATCGGCCTGGAGGAATCACGGCAGCACTGTTTGCAGCTTTCGATCCTCGGTAGTTTCCCGCGGGCCATGGAATTACTGTGAGAACCGAACAGCGAAGGCGACTGTTACCCACAGACGACAATAGGAGCGAACCATGAGAAAGCCGTTTGTAGCCGGCAACTGGAAGATGAATACCAATAGCCATTCGAGCGTGGACCTAGCCAAGGCGGTGGTTTCGGGCTCTTCGGAACTGGCCGCGAGCGCCGTCTCTGTGGCGGTGATACCACCCTTCGTGTACTTGCAGTCGGTCGCCAGGGCCGTCAGTTCCCACCACATCGCGGTCGGTGCGCAGGATGTCTACTTCGAGGAGAAAGGCGCCTTCACCGGTGAGATAAGCCCCGCGATGCTGAAGGACCTTGGCTGCACGTACGTGCTGTGCGGACATTCGGAGCGGCGACACGTCATGGGGGAGACGGACGATCTGATCAACAAGAAAGTGATTGCAGCCATTGGGGGCGGGCTGCTGCCAATCCTGTGTGTCGGCGAGTTGCTGGAGCAGCGCGACGCCGGCGAAACCGAGCAGGTCGTCGCCGAACAGGTCAAGGCCGGATTGGCCGGCCTCAGCGCCGAGAAGATGGCGGCGGTGACGATTGCGTACGAGCCCGTCTGGGCGATTGGGACGGGTCGGACCGCCACGCCGCAGCAGGCCCAGGAAGTCCACGCCTTCATTCGCAGCCTGCTGGCCGAGATGTATGACGACTCGCTCGCCCAGGAAGTGCGCATCCAGTACGGCGGGTCGGTCAACGCCGCCAATGCGAAGGAACTCTTGGGCCAGGAGGATGTGGATGGCGCCTTGGTCGGCGGGGCCAGCCTGAAGGCGGGTGAGTTCGCGAAGATCATTCAGGCGGCGGCGAGCTAATATATCGAAGAGACTGAATCGGTGGGGCCGGCCCCACGCTATCTGACTTGTCGCTCATGACTACTACATAGATCTGTTTGGGGCACGAAGATGACTGTATTACCGATGTTGGCAATTGGTATTCTCATGAAGTTTGTGGCCGTGCTGTTTGTTATCGTCGCGGTCGTGTTGGTCCTGGTGATCCTCATTCAGAAGGGTCGGGGCGGGGGGCTCAGTGCCGCCTTTGGCGGCGGCGGGGCCGGCGGTCTGCTGGGCTCGAAAACGGGCGACTTTCTGACTTGGGTGACGATCGTTCTGGTGGCGGTTTTCCTGACGCTTGCGGTCGTGCTGGCCAAGTTCTACCGCCCCCAGATGGGTGAATATGGCTCCGATCAGGCCATCGAAACCGAGCAGTCGACATCGCCGAGTCCGGCCCCTGCGGGCGACACCGGCAGTCCGGCCGTAGACGGCGCGATGGTTCCGCCTGAGCCGGTTCAGCCGGAGGCTGCGGTGCCGGAGGCCCCTCAGCCCGGCGCCACTGTACCTGGAGACGCAAACGCTACCGGAGGATAGGCGGCGCGGGTCGCCGCTTGGCCGGAGGATGCGAGGGCGGCAACGCTGCGGGGGCCTCACAAGAGCCGATCGTTGTTTTTGAAGGTAGGACACTATGCTCAACAGCATGACCGGATACGGTACCGCGGATGGCCAGTTCGATGGTGTCTGCTATGCCGTTGAGATCAAGGCGGTGAACAATCGCTATCTCAAGACCATCATCAAGCTGCCGGAGACCAGCGGGTTCCTGGAAGACGGTATCGACAAATTGCTGCGGAGGAATCTCTCGCGGGGCACGATCAACTATGTGCTCCGACTCAAAGGGGCCTCGGCGGACGCCCTGTTTGAGATCGACGAGGCCGCACTGCGGTCTCTCGTGCAAAGACTCAGCACGGTCAGTTCTTCAGTGGGCATTGCCGGTACCATCGACATGGCCAGCCTCCTGACTTTGCCCGGCGTGGTTCAGCCGATCCTGCCCGGCGAAGAGGAACGCCGCGAGGTCAAGGATCTGGTCTTGAAGATCACTCAGGAGGCCATTGACAAGCTCAGGCAGATGCGGCAGGTCGAAGGCAAGTTCCTCGAAGCTGACCTGAGAGGCAACTGCGAGGCCATGGCGAAGGAATTGGGCATCGTGAAGCAACGCAGCGACGGAGTGGTGGATGAATACGCCAAGCGGCTGCGCAGGCGTGTGGACGAGTTGCTGGCGGAAGGGAAACTGAAGCTGGATGAGGAAACGCTCGCGCGGGAAGTGGCCATCCTGGCCGACCGCTCGGATATCTCCGAGGAGATCGCCCGGCTGGACGCGCATCTACAGCAGTTCAGGCAGATCTGTGAGACAGAAGGCCAGACCGGCCGGCGCTTGGACTTCCTCAGTCAGGAAATGCTCAGAGAGGCCAACACGGTGGCGAGCAAGGCCGCCGATGCCGAGATCGTCCGGCGTGTGGTCGATATGAAATGCCTCATCGAGAGGCTCAAGGAGCAGATCCAGAACGTGGAATGACAGGCGGGACGAGTCAAAACAAGACATGCGGCAAGCTGGTGATCGTCAGCGGCCCGTCCGGGGTGGGTAAGAGCACCATCTGCAAGGAGGTCGTCAGGCGACTGGAGGACGTGCATTTGAGCGTCTCGGCCACGACGCGGCCTCGCGGTCCCGGTGAGCACAACGGGCGCGATTATTGGTTCATCAGCAGGGAGGAGTTCCTCAAACGTATCGAGGAAGGGGCGCTCCTGGAATACGCGGAGGTTTTCGGCAACCTGTACGGCACGCCCAGAGATAAGGTGGACGAAGCCCGCCGGGCCGGGCAGACGATCATCCTGGAAATCGACGTTCAGGGGGGCCGGCAGGTTAAGGCGGCCTGTCCCGATGCCGTGATGATCTTCATTCTGCCGCCGAACGAGAAGACGCTGGCGCATCGTATCGGCCGGCGGGGCCGCGACAGCGCCGAGGTGGTGGAGACGCGCCTGGGTGGGGCCGGCACCGAGATTGCCGCGGCCTGGCGGTACTACGAAAATATGGTGATCAACGAAGACTTGGAGCATGCCATCAACGAGGTGATTCAGATCATCCGGCACGCACGCGAGGGTGCAGCAGACGGGCATGACGCAGACTCTGGAGAATGATAATGCTGGAAGAACTCAAGAGCGAGAGACTGGTGAACAAGGTGGGGGGGCGCTTCAAGCTGGCTTCCCTTGTCCAGAAACGGATGGGCGAGCTCATGCAGGGCTCTCGACCGCTGATCGAAAACACGGGCAGCATGACGTTGATGGAGATCGTCTTGCAGGAGATCCTGCAGGACAAGATCAGCATTGATGGGAAGGCGGATGGAGAGCCTGTACCGGAGAGCAAGTCGCTCTCGTAGCGGCCTTCTGAAGGTGCACCCTGATCGCGAGGTGCATCATCGGCGCGGATATGCTTGAGAATCGCAACATCCTGCTGGGGGTCACGGGCGGTATCGCGGCCTACAAGGCGGTGGATCTGGCCAGCAAGCTGACGGCCGCCGGGGCGGCGGTCCGTACGGTCATGACCGACAGCGCCTGCCGGTTCGTGACGGCCAAGAGCTTTGAGGCCGTGACGCGTTCGCGGGTCTTCACCACGCTCTGGAGTGCGGCCGAAGAGTTCCGCAGCGTCCACACATCGCTGTCTGCTTGGGTGCAGATCGTGGTGATCGCGCCTGCGACGGCTGATATCATCGGCAAGGTTGCCGGCGGGATTTGCGACGATCTGCTCAGCACGACGTTGTGCGTCTGTTGGGACAAGCCGACGCTTTTCGCCCCGGCCATGAACGATCGCATGTGGGCCAACCCCGCTGTGCAGCGCAACGTCGAGACCCTCAAGCGAACGGGTTTTCAGATGGTCGGGCCGGGCGTCGGCCGCCTGGCCTGCGGCACCGAGGCCATCGGGAGAATGGCCGAGCCCGCGGAGATTCTGGCCGCGATAGAAGCCATGGCGCCAGACAGTAAATCGTAAATCGCAAATAGTAAATCCACCATGTCCATGCGTTTTCTCATCACAGCCGGTGGCACGCGCGAGTATATCGATCCGGTCCGCTTCATTTCCAACGCCAGCAGTGGCAAGATGGGTTACGCCCTCGCGCGGGCGGCGTTGAAGGCCGGCCACGACGTGACGCTGATCACCGCCCCGATCGCATTGAAGCCGCCTACCGGTGCGCGTGTGGTCAATGTCGAGAGCGCCGCTCAAATGTTTGCGGCGGTGAAGGAGCACTTCAGTGCGTGCGATTGCCTGATCATGGCCGCGGCCGTTTCTGATTTCACTCCCGCCCGCCCATCCAAGACCAAGCTCAAGAAAGATGGTGGGCTAAAGCCCACCCTACAACTCAAACCGACCCCCGACATCCTCAAATGGGCTGGACGCCACAAGGCTCCTTCGCAAATCATCGTCGGCTTTGCCCTGGAGGACCGCGACCTGCGCGCCAACGCCGAGCGCAAGATGCGTGACAAACACCTCGACATGATCGTCGCCAACACCCCCAGCGCCATCGGTGCCGAAATTTCGACCGTCCACGTCAAGACCGCCCACGCAAAGTGGATCGAATTCGGACCGGCCCAGAAAGGCGTCACCGCACGTCGCGTCCTTCAGCGTATTGAAGGACTTCTGTAGTATACTACAGATACGTGGTGATTAGCCAAATCCAGGTCGCGAAGCCCCCGGCGCTGAGGACGAGGCCGACGAGCAATTCCACCGTGACCCACCGGCGGTTGAACCAGCCCGTGAGCGGTTGAAAAAGGTTGCGCAGCAGGGACGGCCATATCAAGAGAACGACGCTCTGAATCATCCACCACAATCCGGTGAGCATCACGATGGCGGCCCAGGCCAGCCACCAATAGTGTGCATCGTCCCCGATACGATATCTTTCCATCAACGTGTGTTCGAAGGTCAGTGCGAGTGGAACGAGCGCGGCCCAGGGTAGCAGCAGGAGAATCGCGGTGATACACAGGGAGACGACAACCAGCGAGGGATAGAGCAGCCACTTTTGGGCATTGGTCTCGATGCGGTTGTTGGACAGCGACAGGGCCGCACGGGAGACGAGATAACTGGCCAGCACCAACAACGGCAGTGCCCAGACGATGATGCCGCCGAGGACGAGCAACCCGAAAGACAGGTAGGCCAGTCGCCAGTCTTCCGGGCCCATCCGGAGCCGCAGGACGAAACGCCGCCACCAGGGCAACTCCTCTTGTGGGACCCACTGCCTGGGGCTGCCGAGTCTGCCGAGCACCGCGTCCAGTTCGACGGCGCCGACCGGCTGGGCGGCTTCCCGCAGTTCGTTCTCGATGTGTTCGGTGATATTCTGTTCGACCTCAATGGCGTCGACGGATTTGGCCCCCCGCAGGCAAACCCTGACCTGTTGCAGGTAGGTCTCCAGAGACATCCGCGCGTTGTCGCTTAGTTCGATCATGACGACTGTTCTCCTCTCAAAAAATCGGCTCCGGCCGTGATATCATTCCAGTGCTCGTTCATTCGCTTGAGGGTTTCCTGCCCCTTGCAGGTCAACTTATAATACTTGCGCGGTGGGCCTTCGCTCGAATCCGCAATGGTGGTCTGTACGAAACCGTCGCGTTTGAGCCGACTGAGAATGGGATAGACCGTGCCCTCGCTGATCATGAGCCCGTCAATCTCACGCAGCGTCCGGACGATGTCGTATCCGTAGAGGCTCTTGTCCCGGATCGCGTTGAGAATACACAATTCCAGCATCCCCTTGCGGAGCTGCGTGGCCCAGTTGTCGAAGAATTTGTCGCTCATGCAATGACTATAGTGCATAGCAAGGTACCTGTCAATGCCATTTACTTGATTTTCTTGACAGTATTTTTGGCCTGTGGCTGCGGGGTTGGCCGGACGGTCGTCCGTGTCCTATTGCGGCAGATCGAGGAAGGCGGCGTTGGAGAGCTGGCAGTCTTGCAGATACAGCTCTTTGGGCCGATCACTCAAGGAAGGCGAGAAAGCCATTTCCTTGAGTGATATGGGGCCCAACCTCCATTTGGCAGGACTCCTGTTGTCAATCAACGATGCCCAGGTCGTTCTTGGTCAGGATGCTATCGAAGACGTGTCCGGCGGCGGTGATGTTCTCTTCGGCTCCTTGCCGGCGGTCGATGACGCAGACGATCTTCTTGACGGTCGCGCCGGCCTCGGCGATCACCTTGGCCGCTTCGAGGACCTGGCCCCCGGTGGTGGCGATATCCTCGACGAGCAGCACGACGTCGCCTTGCTTCAGAACGCCCTCGACCATCTTGCCCGTGCCGTAGCCTTTCTTGCTGTTGCGGATGATGACCCAGTTCTTGCCCGTTTCCATCGCGGTCGCGGCCGCCAGCGCCACGCCGCCCAGCTCCGCGCCGGCAATCAGCGTGACATCGTCGGTCACGTGCTTGGCGAACTCGGCGCCGAGGGCCTTGAGAATGTCGGGGCAGGTCTCGAAGAGGTACTTGTCGAGATAGTACTTGCTGCGCTTGCCGCTGCGCAGAATGAAGTCGCCTTCGAGATACGCCGTTTCCTTGATGCGCTTGATGAGTTCTTGCCGAGTCACTTGTATATTCCTTTCCTTGTCATCCTGAGGCGGAGCCGAAGGATCTGGGCTGCGAGCGAGACAGACCTCCTATTCGGTGGCCAGATCCTTCACTTCGTTCAGGATGACAAAAGGGCATTTCCGATTCCCTGCTAAACGTTGAGTTCGACCTTGCGATTGAGTTCTTTCGCGTATTTCTTGCGGACGGGCGCCACGACGGTCTTGAGGAATTCGTCCACCTGCCGGGGCGCGCGGCCTACGTAGGCTTCGGGGTCGAGGACCTTGGCGAAGTCGATCTTGGCGAAGGAGATATCCGTTTGCAGCCGGCGGATGAGGTCGTTGGGCTTGCCAAAGGTCTTGACCTGGGCGGCGGCGGCCTGCGAGTGCAGGCGGATCTTCTCGTGCAGCTCCTGACGGTTGCCACCCGCTTTGACGCCGGCCATGAGGATGTTCTCGGTTGCCATGAAGGGCAGCTCGGCCTCGACGTGGGCCGCGATCACCTTCGGGTACACCACCAGCCCATCGAAGACGTTGATGAGAATCTGCAGGATGCCGTCGATGGCCAGAAACGCCTCCGGAATGACCACGCGCCGATTGGCCGAGTCGTCGAGCGTGCGCTCGAACCACTGCTCCGAGGCCGTCATGGCGGGGCTGGTCGCGAGGCTCAGCACCAGGCGGCTCAGCGCCGTGATGCGCTCGCAGCGCATCGGGTTACGCTTGTAGGCCATGGCGGACGAACCCACCTGCGATGTCTCGAACGGCTCTTCCATCTCCTTGAGATTGGCCGACAGGCGGATATCGTTGCAGACCTTGTGGGCCGACTGCGCCAGCGACGCCAACGCGTTGACCACCAGCGTGTCGATCTTGCGCGGATAGGTCTGGCCGGTCACGGGACAGACCTTCTTGAAGCCGAACGCTGCGGCGACCTCCTTGTCGAGCTGCTTGACCTTGGCGTGCTTGCCCTCGAATAAGGCCAGGAAGGACGCCTGCGTGCCGGTGGTGCCCTTGACACCCCGGAACGGCAAGGTCGCCATGCGGTGCTCGATCTCCTGCAGGTCCATCACGAACTCCTGGCACCAGAGCGTCGCGCGCTTGCCGACCGTCGTCAGTTGGGCCGGCTGAAAGTGGGTAAAGCCCAGCGCGGGCATGGCCCGGTATTCGTTCGCGAATTTGCCGAGCAGGTCGATCACCGTCGCTACCTTGCCGGCTACCAATTGCAGGGCTTCGCGCATGATGAGCAGGTCGGTGTTGTCGCCTACATAGCAACTGGTTGCGCCCAGGTGGATGATCGGCGCCGCCTTCGGTGCGGCGTCGCCAAACGTGCGAATGTGAGCCATCACATCGTGACGCAACTGCTTTTCATAGCGGGCGGCCTTCTTGAAGTCGATGTCGTCCAGGTGGCGGGCCATCTGGGCGATCTGGTTCTGCTTGATATTCAGGCCCAGCTTCTTTTGCGCCCGGGCCAGCTCCAGCCAGAGGCGCCGCCACGTGCTGAATTTTTTCTGCGCGCCGAAGAGCTCCGCCATCTCGCGCGAGGCGTTTCTCTCGACCAACGGACTGGTGTAAACACTCTGTTCCTGGGACATCGTTCTTCCTTTTCTGTGCTGCACAGGTCCCATTGGACCGATAGGACCTATTTGACCTATACGCCTCCGGCGAGCTTCTCTTCGCGTATTGCCAGAAGCTGTTCGATCTCTTCGATTTCTTCATCGCGGAGGTTCCAGTCGGAGGCCTGGACGGTCTCGACGATCTGGCTCGGTCTGCGGGCGCCGACGATGGCAGCGGTCAGTTCGCTGCGTCGCAAGACCCAACTGATCGCTAACTGCGCACAGGTCCGGCCCTGTCGCTGGGCGATCTTCTTCAACTGCTCGACCAGCTCCAGTGTCGCGCTGAACTGCGGTTCCTGGAAATCGGGGTGTCGCCTGCGATGGTCGTCCAGGGCCAGGCCAGCGAGCCTCTCGGCGCTGAATTTGCCGGTGAGCAGTCCGCGCTGCATGGGGCTGTACGCAACGACACCCATATTGTGTTTCGCGCAGTGTGCCAATAGCTCGTCTTCGACCTCGCGATGAAGCATGCTGTAGGGTGGTTGCAGGGAGACCGGTGGGCGAATCTTGCGGATGCGTTCGAGCTGGGCCACGCGGTAGTTGCAGACCCCGATGTAGCGCACCTTGCCCTCGTCCAGCAATCGCGCCATGGCCTCCCAGGCTGCTTCAATGCCCTCGTCCGGGTCGGGCCAGTGCATTTGATACAGGTCGATGGTCTCGATGCCCAGCCGTTCGAGGCTGGCGTGGCATTCTTGACGGATGCTCTCGGGGTCAAGGCATGGGGCCTTCTCTTTCCGGTCATTCCAGAGCAGGCCGCACTTGGTGGCGATGTAGGGCTTGTGGTTCGTCTGACGCAGGACCTGGCCGACCAGCTCCTCGGAGTGACCAAGACCGTAGGCCGGCGCCGTGTCGATCCAGTTGATCCCGTGCTCCAGCGCCGCGGCAATCGCAGCGCGAGCCTCATCGTTGTCCTGCGGTCCCCAGCCGAACTGCCAGGGGCCGCCTATCGCCCAAGTTCCCAGGCCGACGGTCGTCAGCTCCATATCGGTATGGCCCAGTTTCCGTTTCTGCATGTCTCTGTTCCCGATGCTCGGTGCTCGTACCTGTTTCTTCTTCGCCTGCGGTAGAATAGTCGGATGCAGAGTCCTTTTCAATAGCCTTGTGCGGTTTGCCTGGGGCCGGACGACCAATGGTCGTGGGTCTTTACGCTTGAAGCGGCGCGGGGACATCATTAGACTCTATCGGCCCCGGCTGGTCGCAGAGCCTCTGTCGGAAGGCTTGTCGGATCGAACGAACTCAATAGGGATAACCATGAAGAAACGCAATTACCTGACACACAGGGTGCTCCTGGGTCTGCTGCTCGTTCTCTTGTCGGTGTTTTTCTATGCCCTTCACTACGCGCTCTTCCGAGACGCTCACCACATCTTTATCTACCTGCTGGGCGACATTGCGTTTGTGTTTATCGAGGTTCTGCTCGTGACGCTGATTCTTCACCAGCTTCTGGCCGAGCGGGAGAAACGCGCCATGCTGAAGAAGCTGAACATGGTCATCGGGGCCTTCTTCAGCGAGGTGGGGATTTCCTTGCTGGAGTACTTCAGGGATTTCGACCGGAACATGGAGGCCGTCTCAAAACGGCTGGTCGTCAACAGTGAGTGGTCGCCCGAGCATTTCGACAAGGTGCATAGCGTCCTGGAGAAGCACCGCTATGAGATCGACAGCCAGGCCGGGGACTTAGCCGGGTTGCAGAAGTTCATTGTCGAGAAGCGGTCCTTCCTGTTGAGGCTGCTGGAGAATTCGAACCTGCTGGAGCACGCGGCATTCACCGAATTGCTCTGGGCCGTGTTTCATCTGGCCGAGGAGCTATCGCATCGGCCGAGCGTGGAGAACTTGCCGGAGAACGACTGCCATCATCTCAATGGCGATATCAAGCGAGCCTATGCTCTGCTTGTCCGCGAGTGGCTTTCCCACATGGAGCATCTGAAGGCGGACTATCCCTACTTGTTTTCCCTGGCCGTTCGCATCAACCCCTTCGACCCCAATGCCTCGGTCGAGTTGCAGTAGCGGCTAATGAGGTCCATATCCGGCGCCGGGATACAGCAGGTTCAGCGCCAGCGCCTGGGCGGGCCTGACCACAAAACCCATCAGATTCCAGGCGACGATCAACCCGATCATGTGAAAGCTGGGTTGCGCTAGGAACGCTCGATATCGCTCGGCGGCCCTGTCGCTGAGAAACAGCGTGAGTATCTCACTACCATCCAGCGGCGGCAGCGGCAGCAGGTTGAAGACCAGCAGGATGAGGTTCAGGGAAAAGAGCACGCTCAGCAAAACGGCCGCTCCCTGGGCGATGCCGGGGGCGTGAGCCATCGTGATCTGCTCGAAAGTTGCGGTCTCCGGCGCCGTGAAGACTCCGAAAGCCATGCCGCCTCGGATCAGCCCAGCGGCGACCAGGACCAGCACGAGATTCGCCGCGGGGCCGGCCAATGCCATGAGGGCCGCTTGCCGGCGATTGCGGTGCGCCCAGTGCGGGTCGTACGGCGCGCTGGCCCACCCCATCATCCAGCCGCTCATCAAGAAGGAGGCGATCGGAACGATTATCATGCCGAAGGGGGACCTTTGCATGTGAGTCAGCGGGTCCAGCGTAACGAGACCGGCATCACGGGCAGTCGTGTCTCCAAATCTCCAGGCCGCCAGGCCGTGCGCGGCTTCATGGAAGGTAAGCGAGACAATGAATACCGCGTACCAGAGAAGTCCCAGTCCGATTTCTATAGGCATCTTTCAACTCCAGGTCGTCGCCAGGATAACGGATCGGCAGGGCGAGAGCAATCACAACCGCTCTTTGCAGATACGAAGGGTGGCGAGCGTTGTGGCGGGGGCAAGCGAGTTATCTCCGCGCAGACACATAACGTTCGTTTCCGAGACTGAAATTCCTTGGATTATAGGGCCATGCCGGGTCCATCGACCGCTTGCCCGTCGCGAGGGGCGAAGGCCCGGCGGAGACCGGATTTCAGCTAACGATCTTCTTGTCGATAGCCGATTATAACTTATGTTTTGATGGGGCTCGGTCCCGAGGCTCCTTCTGGCGGTTTTCGAGACCTTCCCGTCCGGAAGCGGAGGCCTGTCCCGAAGGGGGGCGGCTTCTGCAGAGCCCGCAGCAAGTTGAGCAGGGGCACGGCAGGTTGTGTAGCCCTGCGATGTAGATGGTCAGCCTTAGACGTGTGCCAAGGGAGGTTGATATGAGTGAAATCGTCATGCTGGAAGGGCATGAATCGCAGGCGGTGCTTCAGACGGTGGTTGAACGCCGTACGCCCGCGATCATGTCGTACTTGTCGAAAGACAAGTGGCACGTGGCGAAAGTCCTCATGAAGGAACTGGCTGAAGACAGGCTGCTCGTCGAAGGGTGTCATCCCTCGAAGAAACCTCATCCCATCAACATTCGCATCGATCAGCCGGTCGGCGTGAACTTCAAGCATGCCTACGGCAAGTTCGTCTTCGACACGACCGTGATCGGCCTTGAGCCTTCCGCGGACGCTGAATGTGGAGGGACGATTGTCCTGGCCTTGCCGCATCGGATCGGGGTGGTCCAGAGACGAAGCTACTTCCGGGTCGGTGTTCCCGAATCTCTTAGAGTCAACATCGTTCTGTGGCATCGGACGAGCAATCGCGGCTCGAAGGAGGCGGCGCACAAGTACTATGAGGGCCGACTGACGGATATCTCCGCGGGCGGCGCCCAGTTGGTTGTGCCGCTGAAGGGTCGTGGGGTCGGTGATCCGTCGGCGGTCAATGAGGTGGATTTCCACAAGGGCCAGTTCGTGGGAGCACGGTTCACGCCCATGCCCTACGAGACGCCGTTGATGTTCACCGCGCAGATCCGCAACGTCCTACCGACGGCGGACCATCAGAGTCTCTGTCTCGGCCTGCAGATCGTCGGCCTGGAGGCCAGCGACGAGGGGCGTCAGGTTCTGTCTCGCCTCGCGGCCGTGGTGGATCGCTACTATCAGATCAATCAATCCCACGACAAGCCGCAGGCCGCAGACCCCTCCGCCAAGCTGCAAACATACCCATCCCCGATTCCCACCGGTGCTCCGCGATAAAGAAGACGGGTTTCTTGCGGGCTTTGGCAATGTGAACGACGCGACGGTCGCGGCCTCGTCAGGATGGGGCGGATCGGCAACACCCACTCTTGCGGCGTGATCTATCCGGGTATCTCGGGACTCGCCGGGGGCTGAACCTCACGCTCCTGACCTGTGGGGATCAGCCCGACTCCCTTGTGCAGGGCCTTGTCGTAGAGCCATCTTAGGAAACTGCCGGCGGCAAAGAAGCCGAAGATCAGGACAAGGGCCGCCTGCATCTTCCACACGACGACACCCAGGAAGAAAAGCACTTGGATCAGGTAGCTGAAAGGCTTCTTGCCGCGCAGGTAGAGGTTGAGGATGTGCGGGTACCGGATGCGGCTGACCATCAGAACGGCCACTCCCAGCGTTACGATAGGCAGTACGTAGATCAGTGCATTGAAGCCCGGCACATCTTCCTGGTGAAAGATGACAAGGCTGACGATAACGCCGGCCGCGGCCGGCGAAGGCAGCCCGACGAAGCTGGCGTGCGCTGCCTCGTCTTCTTCGTTCTCGACGTTGAAGCGGGCCAAACGGATCGCCGCACAACTGATGTAGGCCAAAGAGGCCAGCCAGATGAACCGATGGAAGAGGTTCCCGCCCAGGACAGTGGGCAAGCCCAGTTCGCTTTCCACGACGTTGAGCATGAGAAATGCCGGCGCGATGCCAAAGCTGACCAGATCGCAAAGGCTGTCCAACTGGCCGCCGAAACTCGAGGTCGAATGGCTCATTCGGGCCAGCCGCCCGTCGAGCATGTCGGCGAACATCGCCAGCAACACCATGTAGCCGGCCATCGCGAAGTACGAGAAACCTCCGATTTCCGTCTCGGCCCCCCGACTGGCGAGCACGATGGCGATGAAGCCGAAGACCCCGTTGAGAATGGTTATCAGCGAGGGCAATACGGTGATGTACTTGACCCGTTGCCGGCGGACGCGCCGCAGCAACCGACCTTTGTCTGCCCTGGGTCTCAATCGCGGCATCTGCTGTACCTCACGAGCGGGGTCACACCCGCCCTGACTTTGTCTCGAAGGTGGATCATGCACTCCATATCTTCGCTCACGGGCACATAAAGTTCGGTCCGGGACCCGAATTTTATCATGCCGAATTTCTCGCCGGGGGCCAGCTCCTGGCCCTGTTGGGTGGCACAGACGATCCGCCTGGCGATGGCCCCGCTGATTTGTCGCACCACAAGTCGGTCCTTCGGCTCGTTGGCGCGCACCAAGGCCACCGCGTTCGATTCGTTGACCTTGCTGGAGAGCGGGTTCATGGCGTTGATGTACTTGCCTTTGCGGTAGGTGATCGTCTCGACCTTGGCTTGGCAGGGGGCACGATTGATGTGCACGTTGAAAATGCTCAGGAATATGCCGATGCGAAGCGCCGGCCCGGCGGTGAATTCGGTCTCGTCCATAGTCTCGATGTCGGTGATCTCTCCGTCGGCGGGGGCCACGAGCAAGGCATTATCCTGGGGCGTTTCTCGCTGAGGGTCGCGAAAAAACATCAAGACCCAGACCAGGATGATCGCCAGGACGATTTCCACCACCGCCACGGCCCAACCCCGGGCCAGAGAAGGTCCGGCCACGGCCGCGGCGATCATTGCTATGGCAATCACAACCGGATAGACCCCCACCTGAGGCCATCCGTACTTGGTCAGTGGGATTCTCATACGCCGGACATGATAGGCTCTCCCCGCACGCCAAGCAACGAAAAAGGCCGACCTCCGCCGATCGGCCCAGTCAAGGAGAACAGTGAGTCTAATGCGCTGGGTCCCCCCCCGGCCAGCCGACGCGTGGCCTTCCCGAGCACGTATTTGGGTATCTGCGGGAGCCAAACCCCCGTGTGGCTCCCCATTGCCTTCATCATCATGGACGCGGCATGCATCGAAATGTTACAGCCTTTCTGGAGATTATTCCCTCGATGCACCCCGGTAAGTCCCCAGCCGGCCACGATGTTGACTGCGCTGACAGAAATCCTGCGTATCCAGCGTGGCACCGGTCCCGCACGTTGAGTCTGGGGCTGAGACGCAACGGAGAAGCAACCAGGCCGGCCCGCGAGGATTCCGCTATTATGGGGCTGTCGTCTGCCGCGACTAAACTTGCGGAATCAATCCTTGACGGGGCTGGGCATAAGCGGTACTCTCATGCCTTTTCCCGAAACGGGAGAAGTACGGGTGCGTAGAATGCACCGACGGGAATCATCCCGTAGAATCGGCCTGAGCCCATGCAGCACGGATGTCATCCTGCCGTAGCGGGGCCCTTGACCGACGTGGAATGGACAAAGTGTGTTTGGAATATCAGTAGAAGGAGAAGTCTAGAATGACTGAAATCGACAAACCAGAGGTGAGAACAAGCGGGGATAGACACAGGCTCTCGGCTGGGGCCGGGGTCGGTAAAATGGATCGGGCCGGCTATTTGGAGCGGGGCTGGGTCATCGCCAACCACAAGCTTGTCTCCTTCCACGCCGCCTTTATCTCGTCGGTGCTCAACCTCCCGGCCGCGCATCTGAAGGACATTATTGATGCGGGCGCCAATCCCAAGTTCGAAGTGCTCAAGTTCATGTTTCTGAGCTGGGAAACGGTGGTCTCGCTCATCGTCCTCTACTTGTCTTGGCATATTGCCATCGCCTGGCACGAGATGGGGCACTTCCTGACAGCCGTGAAGCTGACGGCGCTCAACAAGGATTCCCAGGAACGCGCCGAGAAAGACATGCAGGGCAACAAGATCGCCTGGTACGCCCAGATGTTCCTGTTGATTCCGTGGGGCAAGTTCTACGGCGTCCGCAAGGACGAGGGCAACTACGCCCCGGATGCCCCGTACAATCTGGCGGTCTCCGCCGCCGCTCCCGTCTGGAGCCAATGGCTGGCTACGATCTTCCTGCCGGCGGCCGCGATCTTCATCGCCCTGGGCCTGATGACTCACACCGAGATCCTGATCTACATCGGTCGCTTCTTCCTGGCTCCTGGTTGCGTCGGATTGCTGGACCGCTTCGAGGCCGACCGTGGCAAGCTCAAACAGTTCCGTCAGCGTGAGGCGCTGGCCGCCGAGCAGGCCGCTCGTGCGGCTGCCAAGGCCACCGGCGAGGATTGGTTCAGCAAGGTCGCTGAGGTCAAGGCGAGACTGCTGTCCACCCGTATGATAGCCGTGGATCTCAACGACGGCAGCAAGGTTTGTGCTCCCTGGCAGTATCGTAACTGTGCCATGGGTGGACGCCACACCGAGAAGGAATACCCCGAGAGCAACATCAGCATGCAGGAAGGGATGTTCATGCCGCTTTCGGCCAAGACTTACGAAGAGGCGCAGGAAATGACGGTCAACCTCCAGAGCCGTCTGAAAGAGATCATCGAATCGGCCCCCGGTGCCAAGGTCATGGGTGTCGGTCTCGAGGGCGGTCTCGCTCCCTATATTGACAAAGAACCGGGCGACAAGGTGCCCGAGCAGCGCATGTGGCGCATGATGAAGCAGGCCGTTCTGGACTGCGAGTACGTCCCGGGCGTGGACGTCGCGATCGCTCTGGACCCGGCCTGCTCCGAGCTCGAGAATGCCTACCGCGAAGAGACCGGCCAGCCCGACGCGAGCGGTATGTATCGGTTCTGGCGTGACAAGAGTAAGGTCGACATGAGCCGTGACGAAGTGCAGCAGTTGTACGAAGAGGCCATGCACGCCGACGTCCCGATCCTCTCGATCGAAGACGGGTACGGCGAAATGGACCATGCCGGCTGGAAT
Source organism: uncultured Pirellulales bacterium (assembly GCA_964399325.1). Lineage (GTDB taxonomy): Bacteria > Planctomycetota > Phycisphaerae > Sedimentisphaerales > Anaerobacaceae > JAFGLV01. The sequence continues at coordinate 5,024 of CAYNQP010000008.1, read as the reverse complement.
CTCATCATGGAAAGGCTTGGCGACAAGATCTTTGTCATCGGTGACGACCTGGTGACCACCAAGGACACGAACATCGAGAAGTGCGCCAAGAACGGCGAAATCAACTCGACGCTGATCAAGGCCAACCAGATCGGTACGCTATCCGAGACGGTCCTGGCGATGCTGGCTTCGCTGGCATACGACGCGGAGCTGATCGTTTCACACCGCTCGAAATCGCCGAACGATCCGTTCGAGGCCGAGATCGCGACCGCCATGAACGCCTTCGGCCTCAAGGCCGGTGGTGGCGCCAACACGGAGCGTCTCCAGAAGTATGGTCGCGTGCTCGAAATCCTGACGATTGCCGAAAAGAGCAAACGCAAGATGAGCGCCGACGAGCGCAAAGAGGTCGAGAGGAGTATCCAGGAAATCGCGGCCGTCCTGACCGGCAAGAAAGACGTCGCCGTGGCCAAAGACGCCGCTGATATCGATATCGCCGCTTTGCTTATAAAAATGATGGCGATCGAAGCCATCACGGGCAACGAAGAGCCGACCAATGCCGGTATCCCGACGGCCGCCGCCACCTTGTTCCTCGGTAGGGGCGGGACGATTCGCTTCAAGGGATCAACTCCCTTGGGAACGTCCGCGGGTGTGGATGAAGCCATTCACTTCGTTGACAGCATCATTATGCCGTGCGATCTGACCAAGAAGTATGCGGACATGTTCAAGGATGCCGGCGACGGCACGTTCCGCTTCAAGAAGGAGCTCAACTACGCCGCCGTCAGCGCCAAGGGCGACGACAAGCTGCTGGACAGATGGCGCCAGGCCCGCCGGTACGAGGGCAAGGGCTGTATGGAAGCCGTTAAGAACCTGGAAGGGGTCCTGTCCAAGACCTTCGTGGGCAAGAGGCTCACCGACCTCGGCAGTCTGCTGAACGTGGACCAGGCACTGCTGCAAGCTGAGTGGGACCAGGCGGTTGCGGTCGGCATGGTAGATGCCAAAGCCGGTGCGGACAAGAAGGTGGCTGTGATGCAGCGCAAGGGCGTGCTCGGTATGAACGCTATCCTGTCGCTGTCCGTCGCTATGGGTCGGGCCGTCGCGGCTGCTCAGGGCAAGGAAATGTGGCAGTTGATCCGGGAAATCGCCACCGACGCGATGGCCAAGTTCATCGTCGAAAACGGCAAGGGCAAGAAAAAGGTCGAGGAGTTGGTTGCCATGGACTTCGACGGGCTCCAGAAGGCCTTCCGCGATGTGGCCCGCGAGGTGCGAAAGTCCAAGGACATCGCGCCGCTACTGCGAGCCCAGTTGCCCGTTTACCCGGTATAGACGCAGTAAGGCGACCGGCCACCGATGGAAAGACTCCAGAAAGCGGTCGGACGTTGCCGATAAACCAGATAAGTAGGGTTCCCTCGATGTGAGGGGCCGACTGAATGGTTGATTCAGAGACAAAATCGGCAGGTGTGGTCCTCTTCATGGCATGAGGATGGATCACGCCTGCCGCCATTTTGACTGCGGGCCATGCAGAGCCAAGGCATCTTTCACTTCTTTCTCTTTGTGCTTTTCTTCACGGTGGGGGCCTTGGCACTTGGAGGCGCCGTCCTCTGCGATGATCTGATCCAGTACCGTCGCAACCAGCACCTCGTCAAGGAAGCCGAGCAGTCTCTCGAACGCCTCGAATCTCTCAACAGCGAATACGATGCGCTTCTCGCGGAGCTTGAGCGGGACCCGAACCTCCTCAAGCGCATTGCCCCGGCCACATTGGGCACCGAGCCATCCGATGCGAACGCCGTTTATCCGAAGGCCAAAGCACGCGAGTTGGCCGTCGCCCGCAAGGCCCTTCTCGAACAAGCCGGCCGGGAGCCCTCGGAGGCGGTTGTCCCCGCATGGCTCGAACGCTGCAATGAGCCGCGACGCAAGATCGCCCTTTTCATCACCGGCGCGGGGTTGGTTTTGATTTCGCTCGTCTTCTTCACCTCCGACTCTTCGTCCCGGAAAGAGAAGTGACGCGGGGTGCGGTTGCCGGCGCTGCGGCGCCATCAGGGATGGGTGGCCAGGCCGACCTTCAACGTGACTCCGCTGGGCTGGGCCGAGCGTATCTCGACAAAGCCACTATGAGCTTCGGCGAATCGTTTCACCAGCGCCAAGCCCAAGCCCGTCCCGGTCGTCTGCGAGTGGTTCTGCTGCGGCTCGGTGCCGTAGCGATAGAATTGCTCGAAGACTCTCTTACGCTGCCGGTGGGGGATGCCCGGCCCGTGGTCCTCCACCTCGATAATCGTGAATTGCCCCTCGCACCCGGTTCGCACGGTGATCGTTTTGTCCTGGGCGGCCTGGGCGTACTTGACGGCGTTGTCGATCAGATTGACCACGATCTGTGTGACCGCGTCCCTGTCGAAAAGAGTCTCGCCCTGAGCGGCTAGGTCGGCCTTGATGGCAAATCCATGCTGCTCGGCGTAGGGTTGCATCATGGCGATCACCTCGGCCACGCAGCGATTCACATCTCCGAGTTCCAAGGCGTATTTCTTGCGGCCCTTCTGGATCCGCGAGAAGTCCAGCACGTTCTCCACGAGCCGGCTCAAACGCTCGCTTTCCTGCCGCATGCTCCGGTAGTACTCGGCCAGCTTGTCCGTCGATTTGACCCAGTTCTTCTCCAGCATCTCGGCGTACATGCGGATCGAGGTCAGCGGGGTCCGCAGCTCGTGGGAGACGGCGGAAATGAAATCGTCCTTCTTCTGGGCCAACTGGGCCTGAGCGCGGACGTTGTGCCACAAACTCGCCAGCGCCAGTGCCACCGACACGGCCACAATGGCAATGATGCCGATGTAGACACGCTGCAACCCGGCGGTGCGTTTTGTGATCCAGCCCGGATCGATCTCCTTGAGAGTCAGGATCAGATCGCCGAAGCCGAAATCCAGGATCGCGGTATAGGCGGTCTTCTCATCAGTTTCGCTCGGGCGAATCTGAGGCAGACCAAAGGTCATGCCCTCCCGCACGAATCGCGTGGCGGATTCCTGGACTTCCTTGACGAGGCGCGCCTCGTCAAGTTGGAATCCCTGGAGCAGGTGACTGTCTTCGATCTGCACGTGACGCAGCAGGAAAACCTGCCCACCGAACACGGACGGTTCGTTGCTTTCGCCCGGAACGACGATAGAGACAAACGGCTCGACGCGAATCTGGACCGTGTCGGACGCATCTGCCTCCGTGCGATCCGCGCCCACGATGGGCGCGAGTGCCTGGGCTCGCTGGCCCGCCTGGGCCAGGGTAGGTTCTGGTTGTGCGACCGCCTGTGGGCGGTCGGGCGTCTGCTGAGCCGGTAGCGGCGCCTGCTGCTGAGCCTCAGACGGCACATCGTTGCGCTGAGGCCGGCGGAAATCTCGCTGGGCCGTGTTCAGCAAGGCGATATCACGCTGTTGCGTGAAGACTTGGGACTCCTGCACTTGGTCTTGGAGGCTCTCTATCGCGTAGTTGTCCCCGCGGGCTGCCTTGCTCCCTTTGAACTGGCCCACATCTTTTGTTTGACCCTCCGAGCTGTCGGCCAGTCGTGCCGATTGCCGCGCCTCGTTCCTCCTCAGGCTTTGCGCCGCCGCCTCTCGTAGTCTGAGTGTGCCCACTGGCGAGGTCACCGAGGGTAGTACGTTGTTGCGAACATTCCATTCGAGGCGCTCGACCTCGCCGGTCGGTTCCTCCTCCTGCCCGCCTGTTTGGGTCTGCTCGTTTCGAGCATAAGGGGTGACAATGCGACCGTCAGGCTCGACCTGAAAATAGCCGTAGGCGAAGCTGTTCGAGAATTGATTGCTCAAGGGAGAACGCAGCAGTGGCAGTTGTTGCTGGGCCGTGACGACGTTCTCAGGGACATAGTAGTAGAGATAGTCCGTGTACTTGCGTTCCTGCTCGACCTCGATGAAGTCGTCGAGCTTGCGTTTGACGTCCTCGCGAACCTGCTCGGCGACCTCCGCGAATTCGCCGAGTCGTACGCCTTCGAGGCCCTGCGCCCACTTCGCGACCGCGTGGTGCCCGAGCACGCTCAGGGCGCTGAGAGCCGCTACGATGATAACGGTCAAAATGACAAGTCGTCTGTACATCGGTGCATCAGAACGTCAGACTTCGGCGCTGTATTTGTACCCGGCCCCGCGCACGGTCTGAATGATTCTCGGCTCGGCGCCGTCCCGCTCGATCTTGGCGCGGAGCTTGGCGATGTGCATATCCACCGTCCGCGTGCCCAAGTCGGTCAGGGTGTCGTTCCAGACCTCCCGGTAGAGCTCATCGCGGCCGATGACACGGTTGGGATTGGCGGCGAAATACTGGATGATCGCCGCCTCCCGCTTGCTGATTTCGATCTCACGGCCCTCCCGGGTCGCGCTCAAGGCCGCGACGTCCACGTTGAGGTCCCCGAACGCGAAGGTCTGCCCGACCGCGCGGGCCGGGTCGGTCCGCCGCAGCACCGCCTGGAGGCGGGCGAGCATCTCCTCCAGCGAGAAGGGCTTGGTGATGTAGTCGTCGGCGCCGAGTTCGAGCCCTTTGATCTTGTCTTTCTCCTGGCCCTTGGCGGTCACCATGATGATCGGGGTTTGCAGTCCCTCCCGCCGCCACAGGGAGCACAATTCGTCGCCGCCGATCTCGGGCAGCATCAGGTCGAGCAGGATCAGATCGAACGCCCCCGGCGTGACGCACTCCCTCGCCTGCCGCCCGTCCGCCGCCTGGCTGACGCGGAAACCGTGGAATTCGAGGAAGTCGGTCAACGCCGTTCGGATCGAGCCCTCGTCCTCAACCACCAGTATGTGCGTTTGCTGCTCCATAACTAACCTGCCCTATTGACATTATAAGGTAGGGCGGGCCGGCCGGTTTGTAAATGGTCTGTAAAAACCGTGCCATCCCCGCTGCACGCGGCCGAAACCGGCTCCGACCGGCCCCCGGACGACAAAAATCACTGTCTCCCGCCTAAAATCGTTGCATTGATTCTGACGAATGATAAAGTAATGGGCTTGCGGCACCGCCCAAAGGGCAGGTAGCTCAGTTGGTAGAGCAACGGACTGAAAATCCGTGTGTCGGCG
>CAYNQP010000007.1:0-22127 GCA_964399325.1 uncultured Pirellulales bacterium | reverse complement strand
TCCCATCCACGGCCTTGGCGGCACGTATCGCTAAGGCCCTGGGTTGGGTGCCGAGCCGGCGAAGCTCCTCGTCGAGCGCCACTGTCATGGCCTCATCGTACGGCCTCTGAGTATCGCGCATCGCCTGGACGGCCAGGCGCGTGCCCAGCAAATTGGAGAACGTGTCTTCCCACGAGAATGCGGACGGGAACTCCGGATACCACGGGGTGGGCCGGTAGCCGAACCACGTGAGGATTTCATGCCAGGTCAGCGCATTGAAGGCCAGGTATTGGCCGAGCGGGATCGAGATTTCGCGCGCTATCCGGTCTTTCTCCGCCTGGGCAAGACGTCCCCAGTCCGGTGGGTACTCGAAGGTCACGAAGTACCGGGAAGGTTCCCACAGCTTGAAAGAGAATCGGGTGTTGCCCCGTTTCAATCGCGTGAGGGCCTTCTGTGCGAGATAGGCCGTCCAGTCCGCGGCCTTACGCACGTGGGGGATGTCGATGTGCCCGCCTCTACAGGTATAGAGAATGCCGTTCTTCTCCTTCCGGCCACTGCGATATCCGTGTGTCCCAAGCCTGTCAGGGTCCACCCACACGGTGCCCAGCGTCGCGGTGGCGTAGCATGACATGCGGACGCGTGGCGAATGGGCACTGTCCTTGAAACCGAGCAGCGTAGCAGGAGGGCCACAGCCAGCCAAGAGGGTCGCGAGCACACCGAGGTACGGGATGGCAAGGGCCTTCCCGATAGAGGAGCGACGACTTTTCTGCATTCAGGGCATCCCATCATCCGACCAACAGGTGACCGGGATTTCCTATTCCGTAAACGCTCAGCTACGTTGCTGAGCCTAATTCCCGGTAGAGTACCAGACTTGTCGATGACATTCAAGCCTTGGGATTGTCTTCCTCCACAGATGGACTACTGAAAAGACCGTTCCACGCCCAGCGAGGTTCACGATGGCCAAGTCATTATTCCTGTGGTATCATGGCCGGCGGTTTCAACGAAGCCGGTTGCAGCAAAGGGCGGCGTATATGCTCACGATTGCGGCTTCGTGTTCTGGAGGGCCGCAGTTCGCCGTAGAACGCGCTCGAAATGTTGCCGAAGACCATGCCAAGATGCTGTGTACGAGAGTCTTCTCAGTAACCAGAAGGTATGCCCACAGTTCCACAGGGGATATGTGATCACAAGGAGGCTGTTATGAGACAGACCGTTCTTGTCGTTGTGCTGTTTGTCCTGGCATCTTATTGTCAGGTTTTTGCACAGGGAGCAGATCCTGCCGTGAGCGCCTTTGAACAGAACGTTGTCCAGGCACGGCCGCTTCCGTTGAGCAGCGTGAGGTTGACGGGCGGGCCTCTCAAGCAGGCCCAAGACGTAACCGCCAAGCACCTGCTGGAGTTAGAGCCCGATCGCATGATGGCAGGCTATCGCCTGCGCGCCGGCTTGGAGCCGAAGGCCGAAGGTTACGGCGGGTGGGACTCGGTTAACGGCAAGCAATTGACCGGCCATATTGCGGGGCACTATCTCTCTGCGGTCAGCCTGATGTACGCCGCGATCGGCAACGAGGAGTTCAAGAGGCGGGCCGACTACCTCGTCAAGGAAATGAAGGAAGTCCAGGACAAGCGAGACAACGGTTACCTTGGCGCGCTGACAGACGATCAGGGAGTTGACGCGGCGGTCCTCTTCGAGCAAGTCTCGCAGGGGAACATCCGCTCGGGCGGGTTCGACCTCAACGGCATGTGGTCGCCGTGGTATACCCTGCACAAGACCTACGCGGGCCTGCGCGATGCGTATCGCTATACGGGCAACAAGACTGCGCTCGACCTCGAGGTCAAGTTTGCCGCGTGGGCCGAAAGCATTCTGGCCCCGCTCAGCGATGCCCAGATCCAGCGCATGCTGAACACCGAGTTTGGCGGCATGAATGAGGTCATGGTGGACCTCTATGCCGACACGGGCGACAAGCGCTGGTTGGACCTATCGTATAAGTTCGAGCATCGTTCTTTCATCGAGCCACTTGAACATCACATCGACAACCTCAACGGCAAGCATGGCAATACGCAGGTGCCCAAGCTCATCGGCTCAGCCGACCGCTTTGGCTACACCGGCGCTGCCCGTGACATCATGGCGGCCGGTTTCTTTTGGGACCGGGTCGTGCAGCACCACAGCTTCGCCACCGGCGGCCACGGCCAGGGCGAGTATTTCCACGAACCCGACCATCTGAACGCGATCAAGGATGGGCGCACCTGCGAGACGTGCAACGTCTACAACATGCTCAAGCTGACCCGCCGGCTCTTCGAGTTTGAGCCTGACGCGCACTACGCCGACTTCCAGGAACGGGCGTTGTTCAATCATATTCTCGGCTCCATTGACCCGAATGACGGCCGAACCTGCTACATGGTGCCGGTGGGACAGGGTGTGCAGCACGAGTACCAGGATATGTTCGACGGTTTCACCTGCTGCGTGGGAACGGGCATGGAAAGCCACGCCCTGCATGCGGACGGGATCTACTACGAGGCGGGTGACAAGCTGTGGGTGAATATCTACGCGCCGTCCACGGCGGACTGGGCCGCGGCGGGCGTCAAGCTGGTCATGGCCACCGATTTCCCCGAAGGCAAGTCGGCCACGGTCGGGCTGACCGTCCAATTCCCCACAGAATTCACCCTGGCTTTGCGTAAGCCCTACTGGGCGGGCGATGGCTTTTCGGTCAAGGTCAACGGCGGCCCGGTCCCGCCTGACGCGATCGATCCTTACCGCGATGTCCCCGAGTCGGGACGTGCGGTCGGTTTTCTGCGCGGGCGCGAGGGACAGGCCCCGCAGGGACCGAGTTCGTATGTCGAGTTGAAGCGAACGTGGAAAACCGGCGATACCGTAGAGGTGACTCTGCCCAAGACGCTTTACGTCGAGCCGACACCCGACGATCCGCGCGTGGCCGCGATTATGTGGGGTCCGTTGGTAATGGCCGGTGACATCGGTGCCGAACGGCAGGGCCGCGGTGGAAGAGGTGGCAGTGTGGACAGGCCCACCGTGCCGGCATTTGTCGCCGCCGATCAGGATGTGTCCGCATGGCTCAAACCGGTTGCTGGCCAGCCCGGCACGTTCCGCACCGCCGGCGTGGGGCGTGACAACCTGGGCGCCGGTCGGCGGATAGATGCGGAACTCGTGCCGTTCTATCGTCTGCACAATCGTATGTATGCTATCTACTGGGATATCTTCACCCCGGACGAATGGGAAGAAAAGAAAGCCCAGTACGCCGCCGAGCAGGAACGGCAACGCCGGCTCGAAGCGGCCACGGTGGCTTTCGCTCAGCCCGGCCAGATGCAGCCAGAACGTGATTACAATTTCCAGATCGGTGACGAGAACGCCCGACCCCTCCGCAGCGCGGGCCGTCCCGGGTGCTCCACCAGAAGCTGGTTCTCCTTCGATCTGCCTGTGGATGCGGGCCACCCCATGACATTGGTGGTGACCTACTACAGCGCCGAACCTCGCCGAGGCCCAGCCCGCTTCGAGATTCAGGCCGATGGTCGGCGCATCAGCCAGCCGCAGATCGAGAACAGCGAGCCGGCTCGTTTCTTTGACGTCGAGTACCCGATACCCGCAGACCTGGTCCAGGGCAGGGAGAAGGTGACCGTGCGCTTCCAGGCCGACGCGGGCCGTTCCGTCGCGGGCGTTTACGGCCTTCGCATGATCCGAGCCGACGCGCCACGGTAGAAATCAGACACGCAAGTTGCAGAGCATGTATTGATTATAGAAAAGGGGATTTGTCATGAGAACAACACAGTCATTTTGCCTGACGCTGGCACTCGCCGCCAGCGTGGCAGTCGCCCTGGTCTGCACGGCTCCGGCGCAGCAGAATGCCGACTTTCAGCCTGCTTCCGGCGTGAATCTGGCCGTCGTGGCCGTGCCGTCCAGTTCCAATGTCTCCGGAGATACGAGTCTGGCGGCCCTCAACGACGGCTCCGAGCCGAGGAGGTCAAACATCAGGCGGGGGGGCTCATACGGCAACTGGCCTTCAAGAGGCACCCAGTGGGTGCAGTATGACTGGAGTCAGTCCATTAGCACCAGCAGGATCGACGTCTACTGGTGGGACGACGGGCAGGGCATTCGTCTGCCCAGCGTCTCGCGACTGCTCTACTGGAACGGCAGCGCGTTTGTCCCCGTCGAGAACGCCTCCGGTCTGGGCGTGGCAGGCAACCAATACAACACCACGACCTTCGACGAAGTCACCACGTCCAGGCTCAGACTTGAGATCGATTCCGACGGCGCCAACTCGACGGGCATTCTGGAATGGAAGGTCTACGACTCGGGCAAGTCGCCTGACTTCCCGCCTTCAGTGACGGTGGGAATCGACCGCGTCGTCATGGCCGGCGGCAAGACCTACCTCAACGGAGCGGTCAAGCCGCTCAAGGGTGATGGGCCCATAGGTAGGGTGACCTGGAGCAAGGCCTCCGGTCCCGGGACGGTCAGCTTCGAGAATGCCAATGCGCTTGTGACAACGGCAACGCTCTCGACTCTGGGCGAGTATGTCCTCAAACTGACCGCCGGCGAAGGTCGGTTGAGCGGTTCGGCCACTCTGAACGTTAAGGTCGAGAATCCGCCGCCGGCCGACCGGCTGGATGTGGTTTACACCAAGAACTACAAGATCGACAACCCGCTTTGGAACTCGCGGGCCAAGGCCCTGATCGTCAACTGGATTCCTCACTGCATCGACCAGATCAACGACCCGAACCTGCGCGAAGGCGGCATGAACAACTTTCTCGACGCCGCCATGGTGTTGCGGGGCGAGGAACTTCCCGAAGGTCACGGCCACCGTGGCTTTGTTTTCTCCAACGCCTGGGTCTACCAGACGGTCGAGTCGATGTGCATCGCACTGATGGTCGATCCCGGAGGCGATGAGGAAATCATCGCGGCCCAAAGAAGAATGAAGACCACGCTGGAAGACTGGATCCCCAAGATCCTGGCTGCCCAGGAACCGGACGGCTACCTCCAGACCGCCTTCTCGATGCGTCGCGTGCGTTCCGGCGGTCGGGGCGCACAGGCCCAACCCAGCTATCGCTATGACAACGGGCCGTTCGAGCACTGGTCGCCACGTCGCCGGGGCGATCACGAGGGGTATGTCGCCGGCTATTTCCTCGAATCGGCGATCAACCACTACACCCTGACTAACGGCACGGACAAACGGCTCTACGACGCGGCCAAGAAACTGGCGGACTGCTGGGTCGCCAACCTCGGCCCGGGCAAGAAGGATTGGTACGACGGCCACCAGGAGATGGAGCAGGGCCTCGTTCGTTTCGGCCGGTTCGTCAATGACATGGAAGGCCCCGGCAGTCACGGGGACAGCTACGTCGCGCTGGCCAAGTTCCTCCTGGATTGCCGTGACAACGGCAGCGAATACGACCAGAGTCATGTGCCGGTGCAGCAGCAGTACGAGGCGGTCGGCCACGCGGTGCGCGCCACGTACAATTACTCGGGCATGGCCGACATCGCTGCCGAGACCCACGACGTGGACTACCAGAGCGCCGTCATGAGCCTTTGGGACAATATCGTCAATAAGAAATACTACGTCACCGGGGGCATCGGTAGTGGCGACACCTCCGAAGGGTTTGGCCCGAATTACTCGCTGCGCAATAACGCCTACTGCGAATCTTGTTCGACGTGCGGCCTGATCTTCTTTCAGTACAAGATGAACCTCGCCTACCACGACGCCAAATACGCGGACCTGTATGAAGAGTCGTTCTACAATGCTCTCTTGGGCTCCATCGATAAGGAAGGCAAGAACTTCTATTACCAGAACCCGCTGGACTCGCGCGGTTCGCGCTACCCCTGGCACGGCTGTCCCTGCTGCGTGGGCAACATTCCGCGCACGCTGCTGATGATCCCGACCTGGACCTACGTCAAGGGCGACGACGGCATCTACGTCAATCTCTTCATCGGCAGTACGATCAACGTGGGCAACGTGGCCGGGACCAACGTCCAGATGGTGCAGAAGACCGACCACCCCTGGAGCGGCAACGTCTCCATCACCGTCAATCCCGAAACCCCCAAGCGTTTCAAGGTCTACGTGCGTATGCCAAACCGTACGACCAGCGACCTTTACACACCTACGCCGGAGGTCAAGGGATCCGAATCAATCTCAACGAGCGCCTCGTCCGCGCAGCAGATCTATACGGTTGAAAAAGGGTACGCCGTCTTTGACCGTCATTGGAAGGCCGGCGACAAGATCGATCTGGTTCTGCCGATGCAGATTCAGCGCATCAAGGCGGACGAGCGAGTTGCTGCCGACGTCGGTCGGGTGGCGCTGCGCTACGGCCCGTTGATCTACAGTGCCGAGAGAGTGGACCAGGATCTGGACAAAGTGCTCAGCCCGGATGTGGCTCTGACCACCGAATGGAAGCCTGACCTACTGGACGGCGTGATGGTCATCAAGGGCAAATGGGCCGATGGTTCGGACTTCATGGCGATCCCCAACTATGCTAGGGACAACCGCCCAGTCGCGTCAGACGCCAGCAGCGCCCCTGCGGCCGCTGGCGCTCGTCGCGACCGTGGCATCAACTCAATCGTTTGGATAAGAGATCAGTAAACAGCGCGCGAACGTGACAGAACGGTAGGGTGTAGAGACGCAGTACATCGCGTCTCTACGGCCGTCGCGCCAGCGGTTCGTAGAACTGCTCGGGGCGCGGGCCGAGGGTGTTGGTAAGCGTGCCGAGCCCTTCGATGGTGCCTTCGATGGTGTCGCCTGCTTGGAGAAAATTGCCTGTGGCAAGCCCCACGCCGGCAGGGGTCCCCGTCGAGATGATGTCTCCCGGCTCCAGTGTCATCAGGTGACTGCAGAACGAGACGATGTCAGCGACGGGGTAGATCATCTGCGCCGTGTTGGCGCTCTGACGGGTCTGGCCGTTGACCTTCAGCGTCATTTCCAGGTTCTGCACATCGTTGATCTCATCCTGCATGACGAGGTAGGGGCCCATCGGGAGGAAACCGTCGGCCCACTTGCCGTTGAGCCAGTCGTAGAACTCGTCCCACGGTCGCTCGCCGCGACCTTCCTTGAACGTCACGCTGCGGGCCGAAACGTCATTGGCGATCGTGTATCCCGCGACGCACTCCATCGCCTCGCGCGCATCGACACACTTGGCTTTCTTACCCATGACCACGGCCAGCTCCAACTCATAGTCAATCTCCTTGCTGTAGCTGGGCCACGAAATCGTATCCCCCGGCCCGCAGACCACCGTTGGCGGCATGAGAAACGGGCGGGGCACCGTTGTCTGTCGCGGGGATTCGGACAGGCCGACCTTGAAGCCGCGGTCGTGCGACGCTTCCTTGACGTGCTCGGCGTAGTTGCCGGCCAGGGCCAATAGCTTGCCCGGATGGGCCAGGGGCGCCAGCAATGTCACCGACTCCAGCGAGACGGCAGGCACGCCGGATTCAGCCAGCAGGCGCAGCCGGTCGAGACCGGCGGAGCCGCGTTCGAGAATCTCCTGGATACTTCTCGGCGGATTCGAATCCTGCCACGCGGACGGGATATCCACGATACCGCGATTTGTCACGATCCCACACGAGATCGATTCATGGTGCCGATATGTCACGAGCTTCATTCCGGTGCGCCTCGCAATGGCCGATAATTACGCGTTTGACGAGGATTGTACCGGATTTGACGGCCTGCACAAGGGCGCGACCGGCCGGCTGTCAGGTCCTAAAAAACTGCGGCTCGCAGATATGGCAACAGCCTGGCCGGCTGTGACGCCGCGAAAAAGCCGAATTGAGCCTGTTCCGTGGCGTTGTGACGGGAGACTCCGCAGATCGGAGGCCGCTAATTGGCCTGGAAAACGCGATGGAGGCTCGATCGGGTCTCTTTGCTTCATATTGGTTCAAGAGATAATCGGCCCGCGGCCGATGACACGAACGCCGACGGCCGGATGGACCGGACGGCCCGGAGAAACGACGTTCAGATTGAGGGATGCCGCAAAATGTCGCTAAAGAGTATTCTGACGGCGCCAAGTAGTTGGTTTCGTTCCCATAGATACGAGCAGGTTGCCCACTGTGGCACGCTGTTGAATGACGAGGGGCTCATTGCCACGAGCCTCGACGCAGAGGACGACATCGAGGGCACGCGGTCGGCCTGTGCGCCGAGCGAGCCGATCGTGATCAACACGGTCACGTCGCTGGATCGCCGCGAGCCGATGGAAAGGTTCCAGGAAGGCTTCAACAAGCTGGTTGACCAGCTTCAGCAGATCAACGGTCACTTGAACCAGCAGCTCGAACAGCACGGGGAACTCATGGGCCGCGTGCGCGAGCTGCCGCAAGTGTTGGAGAGTCTTCCCTCAGCCGTGGAGAACCAGAAGGTGCTCACTACGCAGCTTCTGAATCAACTCCGGAGCACGGCGTCGAAGGACCAGGAGTTCACCAACGTCGTAGGGCAGATTCCCGTTGAGGCCGCTCGACAGACCGAAACCTTGACCACGATCAACGGCCAGTTAGAGGCTTCGGCCGAGAGCTTCAACAAGTTCCGGGGCACCCTGGATCGGCTCAACCACAACACCGTCAGCAATACCGAAGGCATCGTGCAGATGAGCAGGACGTTTGCAGCCAGCGACCGCTACCTCAAGTACACCGTCTCCAAGCTCAACCGGCGTTTTGCCTGGATGTTTGTCGGCACCGTCACTGTCTGCGTCGGTGTCATCTGCGCCCTCGTCGGCTTCATCTTCTACCTCACCCGCTGACGTGCCGCCGGAGCCCGGCGCATGTCAATCGCCGACGGGCTTAGCGTTACCGTCGAGCAACAGGGGGCCTTCAGGCGTCTTCCAGACCTGGCATAGGGGCTCCTCCGAGCGAATCCAGCCTTCTTGAGACTGCGGCTCTGTGCGATAGATGCGGCGTTCGGAATCCGCGCCGCGGTACTCGTAGAGAGGGACAATACCTGCATTCCCGTCGGTCTCGGTGTCTGCCGGCAATCCGTAGAAAAGGGGAGAGGCCGCCGACGTGGGTCGTTCCGTGGTCAGATGCGTGGTCTGCCCAGTGCCGGTAGAAGTCTTTCGAGCGTAGGCCGGCACCATATCCGGGCCGGCTCTGTCGGGCTCGACGGCACAGAACGGTACGGACTCGACGAGGTCCCACTTGCCCGCCCGTTCGACGGCGTCACGCAGAAGGTAATCCTTCTGCTCCTGCCCGGCCCGAACCTGATAGACCGCCACCGGCAGAACCAGGCGCGGGTCATCCAGGCTCAGTCGGTACATGATCTGATTGTAGTCGTAACGCGGCGTTGCGGTCTCAGGTGAGCCCGAGAAGGTGTGGGAGTAGGTGCCCTCGAAGAAGATCACGCGGCCGCCATCCTGGTCGAAATACGGGTGCTGCATGGGATTGTAGAAGGAATACTTGTTGTGGGTCGCGACCTTCCGGGCGTAGGCCCACGGACCGACGGGCGTGTCGGCCTCGGCGTACCAGACCTCGCCTAGAAGCGAACTCTCGCCGAAATGCTGCACGAAGATCGTGACCCACCGCTGTCGATAGGCGTTGAAGTGGACACTTCCGCCGTGAGGAGCGATCGACCGGCCCGTTTCTATGTCACACAGGTGTGTGTTCTCCTTCTCTTTGTTCAGTGCCTCGATGACGGCGGTCTTGGCCGAGGCGTCACCCTTGGTCAGGTTCCCCAAGCTGATCCAGCGAAGCCCCGCGTCGGTCTCGCCCGCTCTCAGGGCGGTGAAGGCTTCATAGCGGTTTGGATCGATGACGTCGCCCCACCGGGCCCTGACGCGCATACGCACGGCCAGCGGAAAAGGCGTCGCGAAGTATAAGTACTCGCGTCCGGCCACGCTCACCTTCAGGGCATGCCCCGAATTGGAGTAGGGCAGGCACTCGATGCCCGAACGCAGCAAGGGCTCGAACGATTTTGTCTCATCGTTGAACACTACCAGCCCGCGCTCCAGCACGGTTCCGAGATCCTTCAGCCGGGTGTACTTGGCGACGATCCGCTCGCGGCCTTCATTATCCTTCACGACGACAAAACCATCCGGCCAGACGAGGCCGGGCTCCTTCAGACGACACACCGGCCGGCTGAATCCGTTCTCGTCAACGAAGTACTTGAGATTCACGCCCGCGGACGGATCCAGCCCTTTTCCTCCGGGCAGGTCCGATATCGCGGCGGCCAACGCAAAGTGCCCCAGAGGGTAAGAGGGTCTGCTCGTGTCGCCCCAGAACCAGTACAACTGCCCGTGGTAGATGCACGTATCCACCGAATCCTGCCCCGTGACCTGCCCATTCAGAACAGGGTCCGTCAACGGAACCGGCCGGCCCGCCAGTACACTGTCACGATAGATTCCCTGGCCGGTAATGCGATAGAGCCGCTCGGCGATGTTGATTCGGTCGATCTTGACGACGGCGCTGCCGCCGGGCGAGGTTCTCAGCCGAGTGCCGCGATAACCGAACCCGTCTTTCGGGAATTCATAGCCGTGGCTCTCGACGAAGAAGAACACGTCGGTATCCATCAGGCCCGGCTCGTTGAAAGCGACCACGCCGTTGCTGTCGGTGTAAAGACGAATGTTGTTGACTGTACGCAGCTCGACCAGAGGCACGCCTCGGCCGGTCTGTCGGTCCACGACCTGGATCGCGAAGTACGGACTGTCTGCGTTCGAATTGCCGGAGGGCCGCGACGCGGCGGCCGCGGACGCATCGCCCGCAGAGCCGAGCAGGAGAGCCATCGCCAGAATGCTCATCGAACGGATTCCTGCTGCTGCCTGAGCCTTTTCGCACATCACTCGCACTCCTGAGCTTGAAGAGCCGATGGATGACACAGTGATACCGTTGGTGTTTGTCTATTCCAAAGTCGGCCAACGAGCCGCGGAAGTTCCAGGATGATGCCGAAGGACCGAGAATTCTTTTGTGGGTCACTGCGGATCGGGTGAGAGCTTGGACCCGCGTTCCTGAGCTGCAACCCAGTTGCGGCCGAGCCTTGCTGCGATGATTCTTGATCTTGTCGCCACAGTGCCCTACGATACATTGTCGACGCGGCGGTTCGCAGAGCTCAGTCATGTTTGTGTTCTTCGTCCAGTCTTCGGTCGCGGTGTTCGTGTGCATGAGGTGGACTGTTATGCGCCAGAGCAGAAATGTCCAATGGTCATCCCCTCTCCTATGTGCTCTTGCCGTTTCTCTATGGCTTGGGTGCGTCGGATGCCGCAGCACTACGACACTCGTAGGTGCGATCGTGTGTCAGGGCGTGCCCCGTCTTGCCGGGGCCGGATCGGATGGCGAGTGGACTTTCCCGGGACTCAGCAGTCGAATCCCTCCGCGCATTCGTCCTGCGACCTATGCCAGCGCCACGAGGGGTGTCCGCTTTCTCAATGCGACGGATTTGGGGCCTCACAGTTACAGGTACACTCGGGCGGAGAAGAACGGGATCGTCTACACGTGTCGAGGCGGACACGTTGACGTGGCTCACGTGCGCAAAGCCGCCGACTGGACGGCGTATCTCGCGGCGGTCACGCTCGCGCATCTGGAGAAGGGAGATACCGAATTTGCCTTCAAGCTGCGGGAACCTTCACGGTACTACGTGACGCTCACCTTTCCGCCTAATTGGAGCGGCCTTTCGCCGCGGGTCAGAGAGGCGACGGCGCGCACCGTTGCCATCGAACTCGGGCAGCATCTCGCGTTTACCGCGATGACCTGGCACGAGATTCTTACCTGGTTTGGGTACAGGTCCAAAGGGTTCGAAGCGGATTTTCCGTCGGCGTTTTCGTGGGAAGACACGTACTCGAATCTTCTCGGAACGCGTGTGGCGGTTTCCGCGCTTCGGAACGCACCGTGTGATTTCAGCGAGGCGGTGACGGCTGCTTTGCAGAGCGAACTGAACGCGCTGGGCCCTCAATCGGGCGAACGGGCCCGGCAGCTCACACAACAGCTACGTGGACTATGGTTCCGCAAGCAACGCTTCATCATCACCGAGATCAGGAAGAGGAATCTCGACCTTGGGTTCGACGACGGCTTTGTTGCACCGTCTCTGATTCCCGCGGCGTTTGGCTGTGAGGGTGCGCAGGCTCAGCCGTTGCCGGTGCCTACGCTCGATGTCCTTGCCGACCACGGCTTTTCGATCAAAGTGGAAATCGAACCCAGGGAATGGGAACGGGACAGGATTTGGTCCATCGTCAATGTGAAGGGGGACCGACGGGGGCGGAGGCTTGATCCGGGCAAGGCCTTTCCTCGAATCATGGCCTACATTGCCGAAGACGCCGTACGCCGCTATGCTCTGAGCCTATAGGTCTGAAAGACTTGCTGCGCCGGGGAAGTCGAGATAGACTGGCGAGCCGAAGAAACCAGGGTTGTCCTGTCGGGGGGACGAAAGGAGATGGCTATGGACAAGCTGCACGAACAGGCGGAGACGGGGTGCTGCCCTCGGTTCAATCCGGAGCCGTGGGACGGCAAGGAGATCACTTTTCAGGACAGGCTTTTTGTCAAGGACCGGGTCCGGAGCGTTCTGCACATTCCCCTGAATTTTGGCTCGGTGATGGTGCGCAACATGGGGCGCATCGAGGCGGCCGGGGCGTCGCCGCCTGAACCCCTGTTGCTCTCGGACGAGAACTCTCTGTGGGGTAGTGACATCTACATCGCCGTGAGCAAGGAGGTGCCGGGGGCGCAGATGGCACGGATCTCGGGCACGTTCCTGACACGCGTGTTCGAAGGGCCCTATAAGGACGTTCGCAAGTGGGTCACGCAGATGGCGACGTATGTCGAATCGAAGAAGAAGGTGATGGAGAAGCTGTACTTCTTCTACACGACGTGTCCCAAATGCGCCAAGGCCTACGGCAAGAATTACACCGTGCTCCTGGCCAAGGTGTAAGGTCGCAGACAACGGAACGGCGCGCAAAGCCGCCGCTGCCCGAGATCAGGTTTCCTCGAGGGTGTGGGCTGCCTTACTCGTAGGCGTACCAGACAATCCCCTCGGGCGCCCAGGTGTAGTTGGGATAGGTCGCAATAATATAGTTCTTCTCGTCTTCGCTGATCGTGTAGAAGTGTGTGCCGTGCTGGCCAGACCAGAAACGGTAGACCGGCTTTGAGTCGGCGGGTTGCCAGCCGACGGGGTAGGCGTAGAAGACGATGCCCTCAAGTTGCCAGACGTTCGTGGGGTAGTTGTTGAGGATGTACTCCTTCTCGTCCTCGCTGATCGTATAGAAGTGGGAACTGAGCAAGTCCGACCAGAACCGGTAAACAGGACGCACGTTGGGATCGCTGTCATCAATCGGTACGTAATAGGCGGGTCCCTCGTAGTCCGTCCAGACATCGGGATAGTCGTGGATGACGCCGTCCCGTTCGGATTCATCCGTGGTGTAGAAGTGGTGGGCCAGTACGGAAGACCAGAAACGGAAGATCGGTTGCACAGGGCCCCGCCCCTCGCCCGTGACGCTGTAGTTTACGGTCAGTGTTGAGCTGCCCAGCGTGACGCGATGACCGACGATGTCATTGAGTGTGTCGATGTCGAGGAATATGTACACCTGCCCGTCCACCCACAACTCGTCCAGAAGATCGTTGAAATCCGGCCTCGTCAGTGCAAACGTAGTCGTTCCCCAGTCATAGGTGGGTGTTTCGTCAAGGGTGCCCAGGAGCGTGCCGTTGGCTTCAACCTCATCGATTTCAGGCGGTTCCACGTCAGCGTTGACATCCCATGCCGCGATCACCAGGGTGGCGGATTTGATCCCGTTCGCATCGGCAGGGACGCGCGCCGTTAGATCATGGGTCCAGCCCCAAGACTGTAACTCGTTTCGATACCAAGGCGGGTGGTCGATGACGTAAGGATTGTCCGGATCAGAGTTGTCCAGGTTCGCCCACGGGGGGACGAACACGATTCGATTGGGATCCGTTTCCGGCGTCAGATACTCATTGTAGTTATTGGTGTAGTCAAGGGTTTGACTAATGGGCGTAGTCCCAGCGTTCGCCACGTTGCTGAGCAGCATTACACAGGCGATAAGCCCCGATACTCGCGCCACCTTCATACGAACAACTGCCTCCGAATTCTGTTTCCTGGTCACAGTTCCTGCCTTGTCTATAGATCGGCCGAATTGCCCGGGGTTCTTGACATGAACCTGAACAGGTTATAGGACGCGGCGTTCCCTGATGACGGCGAGCCGGTGAACGCCATGATCACACGGGCCATACCCGATGCCTACTGTGTCTTTTATCCCCCTTCGTTTCGCCCAACCAGCCGAGGACGAAACCGTCAGCAGACGTCCCACCAATGAACAAAGCCCTGGACGTGATTTCGGTTCCGTCCGGGGCTTGAGATATCATAACTTTGGCGGTGTCCGTTCGAGTGCGTCCGGGCAGGTCGGTCGAATAGCCGACACTGTCTTAGCGATGCTCCTCCCGGCAGAAAATGAACGCCAACGTTCCGCGGCATACTGCTGCCGGCCACGAACAAATTCTACCACTAACATATGTATTATAGTGCCATTGGGCGTCTCCGTCAAGAATTTTCGCTTTCAGTGCCCCGAGAAGGGAACTCCGGCCGGAGTGGGGTGATTTCGTGACGTCCGGCCCCAGACAGTGCTTGTCTTCTGTGGTTGTTGCCTCTATAGTATAGCTCTCGAATGATGCCCCGTGCTCTTAACTACGTTGATGGTCAAAGACAGGTATAGCGAATGAGCGATCAATCAGACAGAACCGAAAGTCCTGAGGCCGGCCGCGGCTGGTTCCGGCGAAATATTGTCAAGTTGGTGATCGTACTTGCCGCCGTCGCAGTCTTGGCAGGCATTTCCGCGGTACCGCCGAGGGACCGCGCGGTACCGCCGGGCGAGGCGGCGCCCGTCAATGTGAGTGTGATGAAAGTCGTTGCCATACCTGAACTTGCAGATACATTCACGTTACCGGCCGTTGTTGAGCCGAACCGCGTCGTGACGATATCGGCTGAGGTCGCAGCCCGTGTCGAGAGGATCCCCCTGGAAGAGGGCGATACGGTGCGGGCCGGGGACCTGCTCATTCAGCTCAATAAAGACTTCCTCGAGCCGCAGTTTCGTACTGCCGAGGCTCAGTACAAGCGAGACCAGATCGAGTTCGAGCGCATGGGGGCCTTGGTCAAGGAAAACGCCACCAGCCGGCAGGACCTGGACAACGCCACGACCAAGCTGGCGGCGAGCAAGGCGGCACTGGAGGAGGCCCGGGCCCGCCTGGAACGTACCCGAATTGTCGCCCCTGCCGGCGGCGTGCTCAACAAGCTGCCTGTCGAAGAGGGCGAGTACATGCAGGCCGGTACGACCGTGGCCGAAGTAGTGGAGATGGATACAGTCAAGGTGATGGTGGACGTGCCCGAACGCGACATCGGCTTCTTTGCTGTAGGCGGCGCGGCGGAAGTCTTGGCGGACGTGAGAGACCGGGAGTACGCGCTGACCGGGACGATCACCTACATCGACGAGTTGGCCAATCCCCAGACCCGCACCACCTCCCTCGAGATAGCACTCGACAACCCTAAAAGGCTTCTGCGCAGCGGGCAGATCGTGCGTGCCAGTCTGACCCGTCAGATGATCGAGGGCGCCATCATGATTCCACTGCTGGCGGTGATTCCGATGGAGGAGGGTTACGCCGTCTACGTGGCTGATGGGGACCTGGCAGAGCGAGCAATTGTCAAGCTGGGCCTCATCAAGGGTGACAGTGTCCGGATTCTTGAAGGTCTGACGCCTGGACAGAAACTGATCGTGAAGGGACATCGGTTCGTTGCCCCCGATCAGAAGATCAGTGTTGTCTCTGAGGTCGAGTAGTTGCCATGCTTCTTACCGATGCCGCCATTCGCAATCGAACCACGATCGCCATCATGGGTGTGCTCATCATCATGGTGGGCACGGCCAGCTACGTGTCATTGCCCCGCGAGGCGGCCCCCGATGTCCCCATCCCCTACATCATGGTCAACACGATGTACGAAGGCGTCTCGCCCGAGGACATTGAGACTTCGGTGACGATGAAGATCGAGAAAGAGCTCAACGGCGTGCGGGGCGTCGAGGAAATCACCTCCAGCAGCGCCGAGGGCATGTCGCTTATCAATGTGGAGTTTGCCCCCGATGTGTCCAGCGAGGTCGCGTTGCAGCGGGTGCGCGACCGCGTGGACCTAGCCAAAGGAGAGCTGCCCCAGGAGGCGGATGAACCGATCATTACCGAGATCAACATCGCCGAGATGCCCATCATTCTCATCAGCATCTCCGGCGATCTGTCTCCGGTGCAGCTCAAGGCGATCGCCGACGAGGTTCAGGACACGCTGGAAGCTGTGCCCGGGGTCCTCAAGGTCGAGATGACCGGTGACCTCGAACGCGAGATTCGCCTGGAATTCGACCCCGATCGGCTGGCCAAGTACAACCTGACCATTTCGGAGATTCTGGCGCTGATTCCGTCGGAGAATGTCAATATCTCCGCCGGCGGCCTGGAAACGCCCGGCGCGAAATTCAACGTGCGCGTTCCCGCCGAGTTCGTGGCACCCGAAGAGGTGGACCATCTGATATTGACCACTCGTGAAGGCAAACCCATCTATCTGGCCGATGTTGCCGCTGCCAAGTATACGTTCAAGGATCGAACCACCTATTCGCGTCTCAATGGCGAGGACACGATTACGCTGAGTGTCAGCAAGCGCGTAGGCTCCAACGCGGTCCACGTCTCGGCCTACGTCAAGGCCGTGATTGCCCAAGCCCAGACGCGCGTTCCATCGTCGGTGAAATTCGACGTCACCTACGACGACTCGAAGATGATTCGCAACTTGGTGGCCGATCTGGAAAACAACGTCGCGGCCGCCCTGATCTTGGTGACGGCAGTGCTGCTGCTGTTCCTGGGCTGGCGCCCCAGCATGATCGTGGCGATGATCATCCCGCTGAGCATGCTGATCACCTTCTTCGTGGTCCAGATGCTTGGCTATACGCTGAACATGATCGTGCTGTTCAGCCTGATCCTGGTTCTGGGCATGCTGGTGGACAACGCGATCGTGATTGTCGAGAATATCTTCCGCCATCTGGAATTGGGCTACAGTCGTGTCGACGCGGCGATCCTGGGGGCGCGGGAGGTGGCTTGGCCGGTCATTACGTCCACGTTCACGACGGTGTGCGCCTTCTTGCCGATGATGTTCTGGCCCGGCATCATGGGCGATTTCATGAAGTATCTGCCGATCACCTTGACCATCGGTCTCCTGGCCTCGTTGTTTGTGGGGCTGGTTTTCAACCCCGTCATCTGTTCGGTGCTGGCGACACGCCATCCCAAGCGGCGTCAGGGTGAGAATTGGTTTATCCGGGGCTACCGTCGCTTTCAGGAGGCCGGCTTACACAATCCGGGTTTGGTGCTGTTTCTGGCGTTCTGCCTGTTGGCCGGGCTGGTGATGCTGTACGAGAAGATTGGCGAGCCAACCGAGTTCTTCCCCGACAGCGATCCGGAGCGGGGCGTTATCAACATCCGGGCGCCGCAGGGGACGAATATCCACGAGACCGACCGAATCGCTCGCCTCATCGAGAGCCGGCTTGAGTCCTTCAAGCCGTGGCTCGAACACGTTATCACGAGCGTTGGCTCAGCCGGCGGGGGCACGATGAGTCTCGTCTCGCAGGCGGGCGGGTCGCACCTGGCCAGCATCACGATGGTGTTTCACGATTATGCCGAGCGGGAGCGGCTCTCCGTGGACGTGATCGCCGACGTGCGGCAGGCCATCGCCGATATCGCTGGGGCTGAGATTCGAGTCGAGAAACAAGAGGACGGACCGCCCGCCGGTGCGCCTGTGGCCGTTCGCGTCATCGGGGAGAACTTCAGCACGCTCGAACGTCTCAGCGAGGATGCCCGGCGCATAATCGCCACGGTCTCGGGTGTGGTTAATCTGCGCAGCGATTTCGAGGCCGCTCGGCCGGAATTGGCCTTCACCGTCGATCGGCGGGTCGCCATGCTCACCGGCGTCAATACCGCCATTGTGGGCAACTTCCTCAAGATGGCCATCTTTGGCAGCAAGGTCGGAACCTATCGCGAGTACAACGACGAATACGACATCACCGTTCGTCTGCCGCTGGCGGATCGGACGAAGATCGACGATTTGTATCGCCTGCAGATCCCCAATATGTCTGGTGATGCCGTGCCGCTGAGGTCTCTGGGCGAGTTCACATACCAGGGCGGCTTTGGCACGATCAACCGGGTCGATCAGAAGCGCGTCATCACCTTGACGGCTGACGCGGAAGGGCGGCCCAGCAGCTTGGTGCTGGCCGACGTGCAGAAGGAGTTGGCAGGGCTTGAGTTGCCGGCTGGTTATGAGATTTTCTTTGTGGGCGAACAAGAAGAGCAGGAGAAGGCTGTAGCCTTCCTTTTCTTCAAGGCGGCCCCTATTGCTCTTCTGCTGGTGACGATGGTTCTGGTGATCCAATTCAACTCGCTGATGATCCCGGTCATCATCATGACGACCGTGGTCCTCTCTCTCGTGGGCGCCCTTACGGGGCTTCTGGTTTGCGGCCTGCCTTTCGGTATCATCATGACGGGAATCGGCCTTATCAGTTTGGCCGGTGTCGTTGTCAACAATGCGATCGTGCTGTTGGCCTACACGCGGCAGTTGCAGGCGCAGGGAATGGACCTGCTCGATGCGGCCGCCGAAGCCGGCGTCACGCGTCTGCGGCCGGTCCTGCTCACGGCGGCCACGACGATCATCGGCTTGATCCCGATGGCCGTGGGCATCTCCTACGATTTCCACACCTTTAGCTGGGCTATGAAGAGCGAGTCGGCCCAATGGTGGCGGACGATGGCCGTGGTGATCATCTTCGGCCTGGGCTTTGCCACGATCCTGACCTTGGTTGTCGTGCCATCACTTTACGTTATGCTCAGCCGCCTGGCGATGCGGTTTGGGTTGGGCCATGTCCCGACCAAGCAGCCCGCGAAGCCAGATCCGAACGCCGCCACCGCTTGACCCGGGGGCGGTCCAGTGGCCGCCCACCTCGGTGGGCATTGAGCCTGACCTGCGACTTGCAGCCGGCACAAATCGTCGTTGGCCACGATCAACTCCTTGCTGCCGGGCGGACATCCATCCTCCTGTGCGGCGGTACGCAAACGAAGCTCCGCCCATCTCGGAGAGAAGCAGGGCGCTGTCCGGTGGTTCGCTGAATAGCCCTCTTCCGAAAAATAATAAAAGCCTTCGGCTACCGTCCATTATATGTTAGAACCGGTGCATCAAGATCAGACGACTTATCAACGACATTCGCTGCTGAGGGATTGTCGTCTGTGAAGGCGGAGTCGGAGGCCCGGCTCTTTCGTCTTTGCGTCATACGACTGTTTTTAGAAGGAGGCCACTTTGGCAAGAACGAATTACAAGTTCGAGAAGCGCAGGAGAGAGCTGGCTAAGAAGAAGAAGAAAGAGGAAAAGAAGCAGCGCAAGGATGAAAAGGCCAAAGACGAACCGGTCGAGAATCCGGACGCCCCGCTGGACTCCCCGCCGGACTCCCCGCCGGACGAAGCTGAGACCGCCCAGATGTAGACCTCTATGGTTCTTCGGCCCGGTCCTGCTCACACGTCGTATTCGTTTGCTGCGTGCCTTCTTGAGAAGCGGTGCCTCAGATGAAAGGTGATGGCCAGAGGAATCTCGGAGCCCAACCGATCGCGCGCCTCATGGCCGAGCACGATTTGAAACCCCATGATCTCGTGCAGGCTTCAACGGAGCAACTCACCCACAAGATGGTCGCCCGCGCCTGCAGGGGCAGACGTTTGACACCCAATGCGCAGGCCAAAGTCCTCAATGCCCTCAACAAGGCGACAGGAGAACGCTACTTGCCGGGGGCTCTGTTCAACTACTGACTCCTGCTATGGTACCCATCGCCCGTGCCTTCTTGTGCGGCATCCGGTGGCATTCATTCCCCGTTGTTCCTCCGGGTCTATTGGATCGGATCGCCCGTGACCTGGACGTCGTCGATATTCCAGCCGCAATAGGTTACGGTATCATCGGTCGGGCCGAGGCCCCAGCGGAAGTACACCGTCGCTTGTCCGTCGGCAACCGAGGACGGAACGGCGTATTCCACAAACTGCCAGGCATTCTCGGAGATGTGCGAGTAGCCCACTGTCCACAGATCTACCCAGTTGGCGCCGTCGTTGGAAACCTGGATGCAGGCGCAGTCATAGGGTGCTTCGATGCCGAGCCAGCGCCAAAAGCTCAGCCGAACGTTCTGGAACCCTTGGCAATCGAGGGGGCCTGTGGTTGCGTACCGCGTCTCCTGTAGATCATTGCCATAGTCACCCTCAAGTGCGTATCCGATGACCGCTTCGCCTGTATAACCTGATGCCGGGTCGCCGTCCCACGTACCCATTCCAGTGGGCACGCCCCACGCCCACCCCTCGTCGAGCTGCCAACCCGGATCGGTGTCCATGGTGGCGTGATAGATCGCATCCGGCACCACCTCCACGGACAGGCTCCGGCTGGCCTGCCGGATACCGTCGGTCACCAGGAACGAGAAGCTATAGGTGTGGAAGACCTGATCGGCCGCCGGCTTCCACGAGACCGTCAGCGTCTCGGAGTCGAAATGGGCGCCTGCGGGCAGGTTGCCGACGACAAAATGCAGGGGCTGGCTTCCGGGGTGCGACGCATGCAACTCGAACTCAAGTCGCTGCCTGGGTGTGATCTGATGGGGCGCTGCTATCGGATCCAGCGTCGGGCCCATCGCGGTCGATCCCGAACATTGCGGATCGTGGCGCATCATGCCCCAGTCAATGGTGTTGGGGTCGTATTGTCCGGGCAGGTCCACGACATGGAGGCGGTAATCATAACCACCGAGGATCAACTCGATATCCCCATCCTGGTCGAGGTCGTCCAACGTTCCGGCGCAGTTCTGCTCGCAGAGCAGATTGAACATCGGATATCCCGGCGTGGTCGAGCCATCCTGTTCCCAGGCCATGATCGGCGTGCCCCATGCCGTGGCGAGAAGCTCCTTGCGTGCGTCACCGTCGATGTCTCCGATCAGCAAAGCGCCGAGATCCGGATAACCCATGATGGTTTTCGGATACCCGAGGCCGGTCAACAGCCCGCCCTGATAGTCCAAGGCGTAAACCCGGGTGAAGGTGAATCCGTCCGATTCGACAAAACTGCTGGCATAGACCTCGCAGTGGCCGTCGTCGTCTATGTCTGCAACGCTTATTGAACCGGCACCCTCGAACGGATCGTTGATTCTGGTCGTCCATACGGTTGTGCCGTCGACGCGGACCGCTTGAACGCTGTTCTCGGTGCAGAACACCAACTCCAGTTGGCCGTCGCCATCCAGGTCGGCAACCGCTGTGCCCCTGCTGCTACCTCCCCGCCATCTTTTGACCTGTACGCCCTGGTGATCGAGAATATAGGTGTACATGTTGCTCATGCCGGGGCCGTATCCGCACAGCGTGATCTCGACATCGCCGTCATCGTCGAAGTCTGCCACACTCATCGGACCTACCGACGTGTACCGTCGTTCCCACAGAGAACTGCCGTCACCCTGAATCGCATACAGACCGTCGGCGTCGCTCGATTCCGAATCCAGGCCTACGATGATCTCACTGTCGCCGTCACCATCCAGGTCGGCAAGGACCGGATTGCCGGTGATCACGCTGGACCAGTAATCCCCTACCGGGAGGGGCCAGTCGCCGTCAACCAGCTTGCCGTTCTCCGCGTGCCAGGCGTAGACCTCGTCGTCGTAGTTGCACGTTCCGACGATCTCGTAGTCTCCATCACCGTCGATGTCACCGACGGCGCAGAGGGGAGGATCCCAGGTGTCCAGCATTTTGGGCCAGCCGGGCAACGGTGTTCCATCCTCCTTCCAGACGTTCAGTTGCGGCATGGGATAGAAGCCACTGAGCCACAACTGCGAGGCCTGGATGATTTCGTTCCGGCCGTCCCCGTCGACATCCATGCAAATCGCATGGCCGTAGAACTGTTCTCCGAACAGTTCGTCGACTTCGGTCGGTTTCGGCCAGTGATCTTGTGCGGTGGCCGAGCCCACGGCGAACAGCTTGTGGTCCGTGTGGGTGTACCCCTCGGCATTGACGGTCAGCCTCAGGTCGCAAACGCCGAGCCCTGGGGCGACGAATGAGACCCGAATCAGGCCATTGGGGTCGGAGGGACCGTCGCCCTCGCTGATAAGGGTCCAGTCGTTGCTTCCATAGGGGCTATATTCGACGCGGTAAGAATCACCGTGAACGAACAGGACCAGGTCGATGGCGTTGGCATCGGA
>CAYNQP010000006.1:0-22555 GCA_964399325.1 uncultured Pirellulales bacterium | reverse complement strand
TGATCGTCTCGGCCGTGCCCTGTCAGTACATGCGGAGGGTCTGGACTCGTCTGAAACACCATGTCCCCCAAGCGGTGCCCATTGTCTCGGTGGCTAAGGGCATCGAGAATGATACGCTGCTTCGTCCCAGCCAAATCCTCACGGATGTGCTTGGCGACGGCCTGCAAGCAGCGGTTCTCAGCGGGCCGACCATCGCAGACGAACTGGCCCGTAGGCTGCCGGCGACGGCCTGTGCGGCTGCTGCCGACGAGAACCTGGCCAAAGGCATTCAGCGTGCTTTCACGTGCCCTTGGCTGCGAGTCTACACCAATCTCGACGTCGTGGGCGTCGAGCTAGCGGGGGCGATGAAGAACGTCATCGCCATTGCTGCAGGCATTATCGATGGTATCGGCGCCGGCGACAACGCCAAGGCTGCTCTGCTGGCCCGGGGACTGGCGGAAATCACGCGGCTTGGTTTGGCCATGGGGGCCAACGAACAGACTTTTGCCGGTCTCACCGGCCTGGGCGATCTCGTGACAACGTGTATTTCGCCAATGGGACGAAACCGCTCCTTCGGCGAGCGCATCGGTAAGGGGCAGACGTTGGAACAGGCCCAGCGGGCCACCGATTCCGTCGTGGAAGGCGTCGCGACCTGTGAATCCGTCGTGGCGTTGGCAGGTCGATACGGCGTCGAGATGCCCATTACGCAGGCGGTCTACGAGGTGCTCTTCGAGAACAAGCCGGTGCCGACTGCGATTGAGGATCTGATGAGCCGCGGGCTGAGGGCTGAGTAGCACTTCTCAGCGGCAGTTCCGACTCGGCCGCATCGCCGCTCATAATAGGGTGTCGATCAACTGCGTTCCTATTACGGCACTGAGATCGTATTCACATTTTCCATATACGCCTGTCCTCCAACTGCTGATGGCGTGCCACGCTGATATCGGATGTTCCGCATATTATCGGAAGTCTCTTCTGTGGGTGATCGCGGAATAGGATTAGCGAGTGAATATCCGGCGTAGTCTTTGGCCCCATGTGGTTCTGTTCATATGTTTTAACTGGCGCGGCACGGGAGGCCGAAGGAGCACTGCCGGACGGCAGGACAGAAGGAGATCGGTACGGGCGTCTTCATGGAGGAAAGGGGGCTTGTGGAGAATGATGAGGCACGGAATGGTCCTCACAATCGCCGCCGGGGGTAGATAAGACCAATTCTTTTCTGAGGTGGGATAGCCGGCTATGTTTGGACTGCTGAAACGACAATCACATCTCATCGGGGTGGACTTGGGCAATGATTGCCTGAAGCTCGCGCAATTGGCCAACGGCAACGACCAGACCATCCTGCTCACCGGGCAGTATGTCAATCGTCCTGCGGATGTCACCGCCGGGACGGCCCGCTGGCAGCGATGGGCGGTCGACGTCATGCGTGAGGCAACGGGCAACGGGCAGTTCAAGGGCAAGGAAGTCGTGGCGGCTCTGCCGGCCAACGAGGTCTTCATCGATCACATTCGATGGCCGAAGAAATTCGACGGCAAGATTGAGGACGCCATCTTCTCCAAGATCAAGCAGAAGCTGCCGTTCGAACCCATTCAGAAGAGCACTCTGATCAAGTACATTCCCACCGAGCAGGACAACGTCATCGTCTTGGCGACCGAGCGGACGGTCATCGATCGCCACCTGGCCATCTATGAGCGCGCCGGTCTGGCCATCAAATCCATCGGTGTCTGGCCCGTGGCGCTGGCCAGTTGCTACGCTCGCTTCTTCGGCCGACGCAAGACCGACCTGGATGCCATCGTCATGCTGCTGGATATTCAGTCGGACTGCACGAACATGGTGATCAGCAGACACAAGAACCCGCTTTATGCCTGCTCCGTTCCCATCGGTGTCAAGCAGCTCAAGGAGGAGCCCTACGTGGGGCGGCTGGTAATGGAACTGACGGCCAATCGACGCCAGTTCTTGGCGGCCTACAAGAATGTCCAGATCGAACGCCTGATCTTCCTTTCCGGGTCGGCCGCCGAGCCGGACATTTACCGAACCATTGCCAAGCAGCTTGAAGTCCAGGCGCAAATGGGCGACTGCATGGCGGCCGTTGAAGTGACGGACCCGGATTATTTCGGGCTGGACCGCAGGGACGGCCAGATCAGTTGGGCCCTGGCATTTGGGCTGAGCCTTTCCTGAACGCGGCGTCAGGACAGTGGAGTTCCGCGAAGACGGAGGTAGATAGAACCCATGGCGAACATAAACTTCGTACCGGACGATTACGTTCAAAGCAACGAATCGCGCCGGGCCAACCTGATGTGCCTCGTCCTGTTTTCTGTGGTCATCGCGGCCCTGGCCGGCTCTTGCGTCATGATCAAGATACGTCAGCGCGCCTGCCGTGCGGAAGAAGCCCTCGTGAACGCGAAGATAACGCGGATGCAGGAAGCGATCGCACAGTTCGAGCAACTGCAAGCCAAACGCAAAGAGATGATGAAAACGGCTCTGACGACGGCTGAATTGATCGAACCTGTGCCGCGCAGTGTTCTGCTGGCCTCTCTGACAAACAACCTGCCGGCGGGCACGTCCCTGGTGAAGCTCAAGCTCATTCAGAAGGAGCCGCCGAAGGCAGCGCACGCGAAGCCTTCTCCGCAAAGCAAGTACCAGGTGGCCCAGGGGCAGAACAGCGCTGCATCGGATATGAGGCAGTCGCCCGAGAAGCTACTGGAGACCTCTATGGACATCGAGGGAGTAGCCCCCAGCGATCTGCAAGTGGCCGCCTACATCGAGCGTCTTGGGCACTCCCCTTTGTTAGGTAGCGTGGCGCTGGTTGAGTCCAAGGAAACCAAGGTTGATGATGCCTTCTTCAGACATTTCAAGCTCAAGGCCATGCTCAGCCGGCAAATCCGTTTGACTCAGGATGATGTCGATGAAATCCGGACCAAAGCGGAACGCTCTGTGTATCAATTCTAGTCCTGGCCGGAACGGGCAACACAATATGAACGACGGCGCGGAAGTGGGAGTGAGATTATGACCAGCGGCATACGAAAGGCGATCTTCTTTGTTCTGTTACTTGGGGTCTCGGCCGCAGGCTATCAGTATATGGTCAAGCCAGCCAACCAGAAGCTGGCCGAAGCCAGACAGCATGTCGATGCCAAGAGAGCAAAGCTGGCTGACTTTGAAGCAGCCACTATCGAACCAGAGGATCTGAGCAAACAAAAGGATCAGGTCGAGGAGGCGGTTCATTTCTTCGAAAGTAAACTGCCGCCGACCAGCGAAATCCACAAGGTTCTGGAACAGGTCACCATGATCGTACAGAAGCAGGGGCTCGAACCGAAGACCATTCGAACTCTCCCGCGCAAGGAAGACAACAGTGGCTATGTCGAGCAGCCAATGAAGATGGAGCTGGTGGGCAACTTCAACGCGTTCTACTCGTTCCTGCTGGAGATTGAGAAACTTCCCCGCATCATGAAGATCCGGGAGCTGAAGCTGGAGAAGAACAAGAACGGGGACGGCGAAATTGCCGCCGACTTCATTGTGAGCATCTTCTTCCAGAACAAGGCGGTCTGACCGTCGCTAGGTTCGGTGCACGTGCTCGTGAGAACAACCGAGGTAAGGTATTGATGGAGCCAGGCTATGTTGTCGTTTATGCGTGAACAGGGCGGAGGGGATCTGCCGGGAAATCAGGGCGCGGGTTCAGGGCCGCGCGACACCGGCGCGCCGCATCAGGGAGACTCTCAGGAATACCTGACCGTGGCGGCCAATAGCAAGAATCTGCGCCGGAGCACCATTCTAGTGATGATTCTGGTGGCCATCGGTTTGGCCGGCCTCGGCTACATGATTCGTAAGAGCCAGCCTCAGGCGGCCTCGGCGCAGCCGGTCGAGGACGAAGGCAAGATCGAGGCGGCCATCAGCCGACTTACCGGGGTCAGGTCGGAAATGGTGAGCCGCATGGACGAGATCGTCACGCGGTTCTATGAGTTTTCAGATGTGTTCCAAGTGGGAGTAGGCGAACTTGTGAAGAACCCATTTGAGGTCGAGACATTCGCGGGCGCTCTCAAGGACGATGTCAGCAAGGCCGATGATGAGGAAGCGAAGGCAGCCATTATTCAGCGGGAGCGTCTGAAGCAGCGAGCCAACACCCTGAAATTGCTCAGTGTGATGCGGTCCGACCAAGGCAATTGTTGCATGATCAATGACCGGATTCTCCGGCAGGGAGACACGATAGAAGGCTTCACGATCAGTCAGATCGGTGGCGATTCCGTCGAACTCGCCTATCAACCCAGCGGTTGGGGCGGCACCGCCAAAGCCGAAGCTCTGAAGATCCTATTGAAGTTGTCACAGTAATGATGCTACGCTTTCGATCTCACTCCAAAGACAGTGTTTCATCGGGCCCCGGCCCGACGAGAGACGCGCACGAGGCTGTCGCGGCCGTCTGTGCTGAAGACGACGAGGTGCGCGGCCTTTCTGATCTGTATTCCCCGGAACCGACAAGTCAGTCGCATGTCCGCGACGTGGCGGATGTCTTGCTGGAACTGGAGAAGATCACCGACGAGCAGTACGGGCGTCTGCGCCGGGAATTGATGGGGCGACCGGGTGTTGATGCCGCAACGTGGTTGCTCAAAGAGGGTCTTGCTGATGCGGACGATGTCTTGTGTGCGAAGGCCAACCTGAGCGGCCTGGAGTTTCGCCGCATCTCGCCCCAGGAGGTCAACGAACAGGCCTTCAAGATGCTGGATGCGGACTTCATTCAGCGCAGCAGCATTGTCCCAGTGGCGATTGAGGCCGACACGCTGCTGGTGGCTACCAGTGAACCCACGAACGTCTTTGCCATCGAGGATGTGAAGCGGCAGACCGGCATGGAGGTTCGCATCGTAATTTGCAGTCCAAGTGACATTGTCACCGTGTGCGACTCCTTCCGCGAGGAAACCACGGAATGCAATCTTGGCGACATTATCAGTGACATGACGGACGTGGAGGTGGTTCAGGATCAGGAGGATGATTCTGATGACCTCGAGAAGATGGCCGGGCAGTCGCCGGTCATCAAGTTCGTCAATTACCTTATCAGCAACGCGGTGCGTGAGGGTGCCAGTGATGTTCACATCGAACCCAAGGAGAAGCAAACCCGAGTTCGCTATCGTATCGACGGGGTCCTGTTCGATGCGATACAGGCGCCCTTGAAGATGCATCCGGCCATTGTCTCCCGTATCAAGATCATGGCCAACCTGGATATCTCCGAGCGCCGGCTGCCCCAGGACGGCAAGGTCTCCGCGATCGTCGGGGGCCGAGCGATCGATCTGCGTATCTCCACGCTGCCGACGAATCGTGGCGAGAAGACGGTCATTCGTGTGCTGGACAGCAAATCGATTGCCTGCGGGCTTGAACACGTGGGCATGGAGCCGGATGTCTGCCAGACGTTTGCCGAGCAAGTGGCCATGCCGCACGGCATCCTGCTCGTGACGGGGCCGACGGGATCGGGCAAAAGCACCACGCTGTATTCGGCCTTGGGCCAAATGGACGGCGAGAGACTGAATATCTCTACGGTGGAAGATCCGGTCGAATACGAACTCGATTTCTGCAACCAGGTGCACGTCAATGAAAGAGTCGGTCTGACGTTTGCGGCGGCACTGAGAAGCCTGCTGAGACAAGACCCCGATGTCATCATGATCGGCGAGATTCGCGATAATGAAACGGCGCGTATCGCCGTGCAGGCCGCGCTCACCGGTCACCTCGTACTCTCTACCCTGCACACGAATGATGCGGCCAGCAGCGTCACCCGATTGGTCAATATTGGAATCGATCCCTATCTGATCGCCGCTTCGCTCAACGCCGTCGTGGCGCAGCGATTGGTCCGGAAGATCTGCTCGAAATGCAGGGAGGCATACCAGGTCCCAGAAAGCATGCGTAGGCATTTGGAACGGGCAGGTGTCAATCCAAAGGAGCTGGTACACGGCGCCGGCTGCGATGCCTGCCGGGGCTCGGGATACGTCGGACGCGTTGGCATCTTTGAGATGCTCGTCATAGACGATAAGCTCCGGGATGTCATCAACCGTGATTCGTCTGTGGCCAGCATGCGCCGCGCCTTCCACGAAAGCGGCTGCGATACGCTCTTTGACGACGGGATCAAGAAGGTCGCCAAAGGCATGACGACCATAGAAGAGGTTCTCCGCGTGACCGAGGTCTACGGACGCACCGAAGACGAAGTGTTTGTCGAAAACATGGACTAATCTGATCTGAACCCCCAGAGTATCTCGGAGAGGATTGTAGTATGGCGGATATTAAGCAAATTCTGGCGTTGGCTATCAAGAATCAGGCGAGCGACGTGCATATCAACGTAGGCATGCCCCCGGTGTTGCGCAAGGACACGGAACTGATCGACATGGATGAGCCCCCGGTAACTGACCAGGAGGCCCGGGCCATGGTGCTGGCGATGGTGGGGCCGGACAAAATGAGGAAATTCGAGGAAAACCGCGACCTGGATTTCTCGACGGAGATCACCGGCGGAGACCGTTTTCGTGTCAACGCCCATTTCCAGCGCGATTCGATCGCCATCTCATTTAGGGTCATACCGAACCAGGTGCACACGATAGACGATCTGCACCTGCCCGCAATTGCCAAGGAGCTAACAGATCTGCCCCGAGGATTGGTTCTCGTGACCGGTCACACCGGCTCGGGCAAGAGTACCTCGCTGGCCGCCATGATCGGGCTCATCAACTCACGCTATAGCAAACGCATCATTACGCTGGAAGATCCGGTCGAATACCTGATTGCCAATGAACGCTGCATGATCGAGCAGCGAGAAATAGGCTCGGACTGCCCGAATTTCGCCTCCGGGCTCCGCCACGCGCTGCGTCAGGACCCCGACATCATCATGGTCGGAGAAATGCGCGATCTCGAAACGACGAGTTTTACCATCACGGCGGCGGAAACCGGCCACCTGGTGTTCAGCACGCTGCACACGATCAACGCCCCCCAGAGCATCGAGCGTATTATCGATATCTACCCTGCCGGTCAGCAAAATCAGATTCGAACCATGCTGGCCAACACCCTGCAGGCCGTCATCTCGCAGACCTTGTTCAGGCGCATCGACCAGCCGGGTATGGTGCCTTGCACCGAAATCCTGCTCTGCACCTCCGCGACACGCAACTGTATTCGGGAGAACAGGATTTACGAAATCCCGAACATTATTGAGACCTCGCGCAGGCTGGGCATGCAGACCATGGACAATAGCATTGCCGAAATGTACTTCAAGGGTTTCATAGATCGAGATGAGGCGATTGTCCGTTCGAGCAATCCGGGGAAGATGGAGAAGATACTGGTGGAAGCTGGCAAGATCGACAGGTCGCCACAGATGGTAGGCGTCGGCGTAGACAAGTAGATGGGGGCGCGATGGCAACTCAGATGATCCAAGAATATGAAGGCCGAGCGGCGGTCTCCGACGATTGGCAAGGTGCAGCCTCTTCGGCCGGCAGGGGATCGATTCTTGACAAAATGAGAGGTTTTCGGGTCGAGTTCGGCCCCAGTCGCAAGGACATTCTGCACTTCACGAGCCAACTCGCCGTGATGATTCGCGCCGGTATCAGTCTTCAGGATGCACTGGAAGCGATCGGCGAACAGTGTGAAAACCGGAAGTTCAGGGTGGTGCTGCGTGATCTGAAGATGCGCATCGAGGAGGGTAACAGCTTCTCACAGGCCCTGGCCGAGCACCCGCAGGTATTCACCAACCTCTATGTGAACATGGTGGCGGCGGCCGAGGTCTCCGGCTCGCTCAGTGACATGCTGCAGAAGCTCGCCGAGTATCTCGATCAGGAGGCGGAGACCCGGTCGCAGGTCAAAGGGGCCTTGGTCTATCCGGTTATCATCGCCGTCATGGCGGTCAGCGTGACCGTGTTTCTGCTGGTCTTCGTATTGCCTCGCTTTACCCGGATCTTTGCCGGCAAAGAACACCTGTTGCCCACCCCCACGGTCCTGCTGATGGCCACCAGTGCCTTGCTGCGAACGTGGTGGTATCTGATGATTCCAGCTCTGGGGGCCGCCTTCTGGGCCTTCCATTACTTCATCGGCACGACAACCGGCCGCTTGTGGTGGGACAAGACCAAGCTCAGACTGCCGCTGATTCGCACGTTGTGCCGCAGTCTCTACATCACGCGGAGCCTGCACACAATGGGGGTGCTCACACGAGCGGGCGTACCTATTCTCAATACGTTGTCCATCACGGCCCACATCGCCGGCAACGTGCTCTACAAGAACATGTGGCTGGGTGTCTACGAAGAAGTGCGGCAGGGCAAGAAGATTGCGGCGAGTTTGAGCCGCTACAAGCTGATGCCCAGCAGTGTGGTGCAGATGATGCGAAGTGGTGAGGATTCCGGCAATATGGCCGAGGTCCTCAAGGACATATCGAGCTTTTACGCCCGCGAGTTGAAGACTGTCATCAAGGCGGTGACGTCGATGATTGAGCCCCTTATGATCGTGGTTATGGGTGTCATGGTTGGCTTCATTGCCATGAGTATCATCCTGCCCATCTTCAAGATGTCGAACCTTGTTACGGGCAAGTAGGCTCGCCCGCTGTCGTACGAGAGAGGTGCCGTATGTGTGTTGTAAAACGGTCCACGGGGTTTTCGTTCATCGAGATTCTGATCTCGATCATGCTGGTCGGATTATCCATCACGGCGCTGGTCCTGGCCAGCAATTCCTTCACCATAGCCAACGGAGCGGGCGCCGACCTGTCCACCGCGGAGTTCTTGATCGAACAGATCAGAGAGTTGACGACGATGATTCCGGCGGCCGATCCGGACGATCCAACGCACTTCGGACAGGAGACTTCCGGCGCGAGCTACAACGACGTGGATGATTTCGACGAAGCCACGTTCTCGCCGCCCATCAGCGCCGACAAGACGGCCCTGAATGATTTCGCCGCCTTTAGCCAGCAGGTAGTTGTCCAGAAGCTCAATCCCTCGAACCTGGACGCGGTCGTTGCCGACACGAGCACCAGTCCTTTCTTACGGGTTACGGTGACGGTCGTTCAGAACAACAAGGAGATCAGTTCGGCCAGTTGGATTCGCGCGAAGCACTAATGCCGGCGGGCCCTGTTTCAGGATACAATCGGTGCCGGGGGTAGCACGACCATGAAACGCCAATGGAAAGATCACGTCCGTGTGACGAGCCTCAATGGCTTTACGGTCGTCGAGTGTCTCATTGTTCTGGCCATCTCCGCCATGTTGCTCACGGCTATTGCGGTGGCCTTCAACGCCTCGCTGACCAACTACCAGGAGAATGAGGAGATGTTCCGAGCCGTCAACAGCGCCCGCCAGGCGTTGGCTCGGATGACCAGTGAGATTCGCACCGCAAATGGCGTGGACGCAAGTCAGGCTCTCAACCGCTGCGTGTTCCTGAGCGCCGCGGATCCCAACCAGATCATCACCTACGAGTTTCGTGGCCCAAGCGACCCCAACGATCCCAACACGCTCCAACTGATAACCGGCGGCAATGAGTATCTCCTCTGTGACAATGTCACGGCGGCGACCTTTACCAAAACGCCGGCATCCAACCTGATAGACTCCAAGAGTGTCCAGATCTCACTGACCGTCCGAGCTGGACGGGTCGAAAGAACGCTGGCAGCCGCGGCGGTTGTCCGGCGGGATCTGGAGTTCTGACAGCCCCGACTTGCTTTGGCCAGTCGTGGGCGCCACGGAATGTCGGAGCCGGATCGCCCGCACATTTCCTGGAACTTCTGCAAAATCTCTTGATTTTCCTCCCCGGCCTGGGCATACTAACCCCGAATTGCTATGAAAGGGCGGTTAGCTCAGTTGGCTAGAGCGCCTGCTCGACACGCAGGAGGTCGTTGGTTCAAGTCCAATACCGCCCATTGCTGTAAGCCGTTATCAGCGATATATTTGCGGCAAATCATCCTCTTCATGGGGACGACGGAAACGTTCATTGAATCCGTTGTGCAATCCTCTGACCATTTCGTAAGCGACTGATAGTAAAGTGCTTATGAAGATGAGATCTATGCGGAATTGACAGATAATAGGCTCTCGGGTTGTAGTCAGGTTGTATCCGTTCGCTTATGAATGCAGACACGCCAAGTGAAGACGAGGCCCATACCGTCGCACAGGACTCAAAGTTCCTGCAAGGCCAGCCCCGTTACCATTGCCATCTATGCCAAGAGGAATGCCAAGGCTCGCATGTGTTAGGTGCTTCCTTCGCGTCTTCTTGACGTTGGCGAATTGGTGCTTGCATCAACCCAAGAGGTGTGGCACCATAATCCGCGGGTTGCTGTTGGAGAGCCCTGGGGGCCCCATTGTCTCCGGTTGCAGTTGGTCGGGGGGACAATACCGAGTTTGGCGTGAAGATGAATCGCAGCGGACAATGCCTCGGGGCCGGATACCGAGGATGTCGGTCGGTCTATGGAGAGATCATATCGATGAACGGCAAGATACCTGAGGCCATGTGCGACCCGCAGACCAGAGCATCCGTAAAACGCGTGTCCAAAGATGGTTGCGAGTACCTCTGGCCGGACGACGGGGAGAAGGGATACCCCATTCGAGACGATATCCCCTGTTTCATCACCAAGGAAACCTTGCAGGGTCCGAATCGCAAGTACCAGCAGTTCTACGACAAGATCGCCTTTTTCTACGACCTGTACATTACCACAACGGCCAGTCTGGTGCGTAAGAAGAGGTGGCGCACGGCACGGGCAGAACTCTCACAGCGACTGGGCCAAATCGGCATCAACGACAGGGTCCTGGAGGTGGGCATCGGCACCGGTCTGAACCTTCTGATCTTGCCTCGGAATATGCCTTACTATGGGATCGATATTTCCTGGAACATGCTGCGTCGCTGCCGGCGCCGCGCTCGGCGAATCGGACGTGAGGTCCACCTGTCCTTGGCGGAGGCGGAGGCTCTACCCTTTAGGGACGAGAGCTTCGACATGGCCTTTACTGTGGGCGGATTCAATTTCTTCCGCGACAAACAGGCCGCGATCAATGAACTTATTCGGGTGGCCAAGCCCGGCGCGAAGATTGTCATTGTTGATGAGACAGAAGAACATGTGCGGAAGACCTACGAGAAGACACCCCTGGCCCGGGGAACCTTCAAGAGCGAGAGCCGCGAGGCCCTGAGGGCCCCGGTAGAACTCGTCCCCGATCATATGAAGGAGATCCGGTGCGAGGAAGTGTGGAACGGCAGGTTCTATTCGCTGTCATTCGTAAAGCCGTGATGCCCGCGCCACGATGATCATTGACGCCCACTATCATCTTGATGAGCCACTGCAGCCCGTGGAAACACTGCTGGCCGGGATGGACGCCAGCGGCGTGGAGCGTACGTGTCTGATCGCCCCCATCGCTATCTCGCTGAGGCTGAGCGCGACAGCCGAGACTATGGCGAGGATGATGACGCGCATGCTCGCCGGCAGGCTGCATCCTGTCGGTCTGTTCTTCTACCGTGGCACTGTGACTTCCAGGGGCACCTGCGTGGTGCTGGGCCGACAGTATCCGCTTTGCACGGTGCCGGACAACACCGCAGTGGCCCGCGTCCTGGAGGCGCATCCCAAGAGGTTCTACGGCTGGGTATTCGTCAATCCGGGGGCGGCCGACCCGGTCGCTGAAATCGAAAGCCAGGCCAATCGTCCCGGCTGGATCGGTGTCAAGGCTCATCCGTTCTGGCACCGTTACCCGGTCTCGGCGCTGGACGAAACAGCACGATGGTGCCAGGAACAGGACTGGCCCCTGTTGATTCATCTGGGAGGCGACGCGGAAACGGGCGACTGTCGCTATCTTCCCGCGCGGCACAGTCGGCTCAAGGTCATATACGCTCACGCGGCGACGCCCTTCTACCGTAAGGTCTGGGAATATGCGGCGGGTAAGGACAATGTCATGATTGACGTATCCAACACGATGTATGTCAATACATCCGTACTGTCGCAGGCAGTTAAGGCCATGGGTCCCGGACGATGTATCTGGGGAACCGATGGGCCATACGGCCATATCGACCGCAGCCGAGAGATTCAGCGTATCCAGAGTTTGGAGCTCTCTGAGGCAGACCAGCAGCGTATCCTCGGTGGAAACCTACTCGAAATCATCAACTGCGGACTGTCGTCGCGATAGAGTTGCCATGAGAATCGAACGGACGGACGTCACATGGCTCGAATCACATCATGCCGCGTGTTTGCAGTGGACATGCCCTTTCGCCGACCGTTTGGACATGCCGCAGCAAAAAGGACCGTCTCTGAGAGCGTGTTTTTGAGATGCACCACGGACCGTGGGACGGTTGGCTTTGGCGAATGTCTGCCTCGGTCTTACGTGACGGGCGAGAGCAGGGATGATGCCTACCGGTTGCTGCGTGACGACATCACGCCACGACTGGTTGGACGTCGTTTCGATTCCTTCGAGGCGGTGACGGATTTTCTCGATACTTGCGATGGCAAGGCCCCTCAGGAATGGGTCGATCCCAGCGTCCCGCAAAGCGCAGCGTGGTGCGTGGTCGATTTGGCCTTGCTTGACACGTTCGGCCGGGAATTTGCGCAGGCGGTCTTACCGGCCAACAGTGCAACTCCCTTGGCGAGGATTCACTACAGCGGGGTGCTGTCCGCAAGCACACGGGGCAACCTGACAAGGATGTGCCTGCTGCAACGTGCATTCGGGCTGCGGCAGATCAAGATGAAGGTGGGCTATGATGGTGATATCGCAGCGCTGAGGACCGCGCGGAAAGTCCTGGGGCCGAAAGTCCAGATACGGGTCGATGCCAACATGGCCTGGACCCTTGAACAGGCCCAGGCCACCATGGGACAGATGGCCGATCAGGCCGTGCGATCTTTTGAACAGCCCGTGGCCGCCGGGGCCATCAAGGAGATGGCCGCCCTGGTCAAGACAACGGGCCTGACCGTCATGGCCGATGAGAGTTTCAGCGACCGCGCTTCCCTGCAAAGACTCATAGCCGAGCGAGCCTGCACCGCTGTGAACGTCAGGATTTCAAAGTGCGGCGGACTCCGGGCCGCGTTGCGCAGGTGCCGTGAGGCAGCCGAGGCGGGGTTGCTGATCCAGGTCGGCTGTCAGGTGGGCGAGTCATCCCTGCTGTCGGCGGCCCAGCAGGCACTGCTTGCCCAGTCGCCGCAAGTGGCCTGCGTCGAAGGCGCTTTCGGCCGCTACCTGCTCAAAGATGATGTCGCCCGCCCCATCTTGCAGTTCGGTTATGGTGGGCGCGGTCCGAGGTCCACGGCGAGCCCTGGGCTGGGCGTGGAGATCGATGAGACCAGACTACACCGCGCGACGGTGCGTAGCGACGATGTGAGCGATTGAAGGGGCGACAAAGACAACGTGATGACTTCCACGACTGAGAATGGTCTTTCCGGATACCGTGATGACGGAGCGCCCGTTCGCCATGACGCCGTTCCGACGGCTGGGCTTGTCGATGCCTGTCCTGGTCTGCCCGAAATGGCTATGGCCTGGAAGCAGGCGCGGATCGAGCATCTCATGGCCTCGGATGGTGTCCCGTTGCCGGTACGCATCTTTGGCGACGGGGGCACGGGGCAACCGGTGGTCCTATTGCACGGGCTCCAGAGCCATTCGGGCTGGTTCGTCCAGTCGTCCTCTCACATTGCGAATTCAGGCTACCCCGTCTACGCCCCTGACCGGCGCGGTTCCGGCTTGAGCCGGCAACCGCGGGGCCATGCGGCAAGCTTCCGCCAGATCATCAACGATATTGCCCATGTCGTGCGGCACGCCGCCAGGCAGCATGGGGCCGAGCAAGTCCATATCGTCGGGCATTGCTTCGGCGCGATTGCCGCTGTCCTTTTTGCCTGCGAACAACCAGAGATTCTCGCTTCCCTGGTTCTCGCAACACCCGCTCTGTATACGCGTGTGACAGTCCCTCTTGCAGACAAGGTCGCCATTGCGGCCTCTCGTCTCCGCAGCTCGATGCGCTGCCTCCCCATCCCGTTCCCAACGGACTTACTGACCGAACTGTTGGCCTACCGCAGTTTCATCCGGGATGACCCTCTTTCGCTGAACGAATTGACGGCAACCTTCTATTACCAGATATTTCGGGCACGTCTTTTCCTATCCCGCAAAGCCGCGCGCCTTCGTATGCCTGTGTTCATGGCCCTGGCCGGAAAGGACCAGGTTTCTCATAACGGCAAGAACGAGATGTTCTTCCGCAGAATCCCGACGGTCCACAAGAAGCTGGCAACCTATGCTGAAGCGGCCCACATTCTCGAATTCAGCCCCGAGAAAGAGGCTTTCTTTGAGGATTTGGCCGAGTGGATCGCCGGGATATCTCCACACAATTCAGGAGGTCGGACCGCGCATGTCACTGACCATTAAGGCATATGAGGTCATGATGCGAACTTTCGGCTTTGTCGCAGCCAAGCATGCCGCATGGCAATGGCAACGGTTCGAGCGGACACTGGAACGATGTCAGCAGGTCCAGGATGATCTGCTGATGAAGATCATCCGCACGAACCAAGGCAGTGACTTCGGCAGGCATCATGGCTTCGACCGCATTCGCTCGTATGCGGATTTTGCCGGCGCGGTGCCGCTGGCGCGGTTCTCCTATTTCGCGCCGTATGTTGACCGGTGTCGTCAGGGCGACAGCCTGGCCCTCCTTGGGCCATCGCAGAAGCTACTGATGTTTGCGTTGACGTCTGCCACAACGGGGCCGGTCAAGTACATACCGGTGACCGCTGAGTATATCGCACAGTACCGCCGTGGGTGGAACGTCTGGGGTATCAAGGCAATGCAGGACCATCCCGAAATGTTCATGGGCAAGGTGCTGCATGCCAGCAGTCCGGCCGAGGAGGAGCGGACCGTCGGAGGGCATCCGTGCGGTGCTATCTCAGGCATGCTGGCGCAGCAACAGAAATGGATTGTCCGACAGCTTTATGCCGTTCCGGCAGAGGTGGCCTCCATCAGCGATCCCGTCTTGCGTTACTACGCGGTGATGCGTTTTGCGGTGCCCGCGGACATCCGCCTGATTGTCTCGGCCAATCCGAGCACGCTGGTAGCCCTGGCGCAGACAGCCGACAAACGGGCCCAACAAATGATTCGCGAGGTCCACGACGGGACCATCGACACCGGCCGCGAACTGTCAACTCGGCAGCGGCAGCAACTGGGGCGTTGCCTGAGACCGAATCGCAGCCGCAGTCGCCGGCTGGAGCAATTGCTGAATGAGCATGGCTGTCTCCTGCCGAGGCACTATTGGAGGCTGGCCTTGCTCGCCCATTGGACAGGAGGTACGGTGGGACTCTATCTGCCCCAAGTCAGGCGGTACTATGGAGAGGTGCGAATCCGCGACATCGGCCTGCTGGCCAGTGAGGGACGCATGAGCATTCCCCTGGAGGACGGCACGGCGGCCGGCGTGCTGGATATCGAGGCGAATTTCTACGAGTTTGTTCCGGAAGAACAGATTCGTGGACTCAACCTACCCGATGAGGCTGTGACGTTGCCTGGCAACTTGACGGTTCTTCGCGCAGACCAACTCGAGAAAGATCGCCTGTATTACCTCTTCCTGACTAATCGCGCGGGGCTATACCGCTATCATATCGGCGATGTGGTTCGCCCCACAGACTCAGTAGGTTCTACCGGCGTGATTGAATTCGTGTCCAGGGGCGCCCATATGTGCAGCATGACTGGCGAGAAACTGACCGAACATCAGGTGGTCACGGCGGTAAACGCTGCGCTGGACGGTGCGAATTTCGCCTTGGATACATACACACTCGCTCCGGTTTGGGCAGACCCTCCCTTCTACGTGCTTTATCTCGAGTCGCACGCAAGGCACCCGGGCGACGCGCTGGATGCGCTGGCGCGAAGAACCGACGACCTGCTGCAGACGGGCAATGTCGAGTACGCTTCCAAGCGCAAGAGTCGCCGCCTCGGTCCCTTGACCGTCCGACGGCTGGACAACAACGAATTGACGCGGCTCGATCAACAACTGACCCTCGCGCGACGCGGCCGCAGCGAGCAGTTCAAGCATTGCTTTCTGCACAGCAAGCCTTTCGAACCCGGCCTATGTCTGCAAGAGTTGGAGAGAGCTGAATAGAAGATTGCCTCTTGGCAGATTGACGCTTGGACAGAGGCGTCACAAGTCGGTATCTTGGCGGCAATAGACGTGCTGTTGTGTGGAAAGGTCGATCCGTGAATCTCGTTACCGGCGCCACAGGCTTCCTGGGCAGTCATATTGCCGAGCAACTCGTGAAGAGCGGCCAGCAGGCGCGTGTTCTGGTACGGCCCACCTCTGACGCCACCTTTCTTGATACCCTGCCGGTCGAGAAAGTGGTGGGAGACCTGTCCGACCGGGCGAGCCTGGAGCGCGCCTGTGAAGGGATCGAGGTTGTCTACCATGCGGCCGCCAAGGTAAGCGATTGGGGGCCGTGGGGGCAGTTCCGCAGAGACACGATTGAGGGGACGCGGAATCTAGCTCACGCAGCGCTGCGAGCGTCGGTTCGTCGCTTCGTTCACGTCTCCAGCATAGGCGTTTACGGAAACGTCAGCGGCGACGATGCGATCCTCAGCGAAACCGCGCCCCTTGGCAGGGGCCTGTATCGATGGAGTTACTACGGCCGCGCCAAGGTTCAGGCGGAGAACGACCTCTGGAGACTGTACGAAGAACAGGGACTGCCCTTGACCGTGATCAGGCCGGCTTGGATCTATGGTCCTCGCGATCGTGCGATTGCACCACGGCTCTATCGCTTTCTTACCCGAGGCTGGATTAGCCTTCTTGGAGACGGCCGCAACGCCTTCTATGCCGTCTTCGTGACAGACCTTGCCCATGCCTGTCTGATGGCGGCGGACAATGAGCGGGCTGTCGGGCAAGCCTACAACTGCGCCGACGGCAGACCGATTACGCAGCAGGATTTCCTTGGCCTTTGGGCCGAAGCGTTTCACTGCTCGCCTCCCCGGCGAAAGGTCCCATATCGTCTTGCTATGACGGCTGGGTTTGTGTGCGAGTGCGCCGGACACCTGTTTCGGATCAGGCGCGCACCGCTCATTACGAGACACAGCATTTGGGTTCTGGGCAGGCGGGTATTCTTCCCCACTGACAAGATTCGTCAGGAGCTTGGGTGGTCGTCGAGAGTGTCCCACCAAGAAGGAGTGAAATGCGCCGCCGAGTGGTACCTCGATCAACTTGAGTTGAACCGTAGATAGGCGTATGAAAGACCTGCAGAAGGGATTTATCGTGGGGAAACACTTAGAGTTTCTTGATCGCATTTTCGGCGGATGGCCCCACCTGCCGAGGGGCCGTTGTCAATGCCAAGAACGCTATCGAGGAGCGGATTC
Source organism: uncultured Pirellulales bacterium (assembly GCA_964399325.1). GTDB lineage: Bacteria > Planctomycetota > Phycisphaerae > Sedimentisphaerales > Anaerobacaceae > JAFGLV01. The sequence goes on along the minus strand of CAYNQP010000006.1, from coordinate 5,336 downwards.
AGCCCGCCCAGGAGTTTGGATGTTCGATTCCTGTTCCCCGCGGGCGGTTGAGGTGTGTGTGATCGCGTTCGCCCGTGCGGTGAGGTATGTCGGGGAGAAGCTGTAGCTGCATGATGGCCGAGGTCCAACCCAAGCTGCCGTTGCCTTTCCGCCTTGCGAATGGAGTCGGTGACAGGCTTCGCAGGTGGAACCTTCCGCTGGCTGAGTTGACCGAAGAGGTGGTGAACAGGTCGGCCGTTCGCAGCACGGGTCTCAGCGACTTCGGCGATCCCCACTATCAGGAGGGATTACGCAGGCTGCTTGAATCTCTTGACAGAGACGCTCACCTGCATTTTCTCGGCAGGCTTATCGTGAAAGGTGCGGTCGAACTCAATCTTGCGAAGAGACTGTGGCTTGCAAAGGCGATCAAGGCGCACCCCGAGGTCTTCCGGCAACCGCTGAGGCCCCCGATCATCGTGATCGGCTTGCCTCGCACAGGCACGACATTCCTGCATCGCATGCTGGCTGCTGATCCTGCCCATCGCGCGATTCCCATGTGGGAGCTGATGCGGCCCGTTCCGAACAGGCGCATTGCATCCGGCTGGAAAGCCAGCCACTGGTACCGTCGCTACGCTGCCAAGAGTCAGATGGGTCTGTGGCCCTGGCTTGCCGGACAAGCGGATCGCAAGCATTACATCCGCGCTGACACGCCGGAAGAATGCATGTGGCTTTTGGACGGCGCATTTGTGAGCCTGGGTTTCTGGGTGGTCGCGCCCGTGTACGGATACCTTCGGTGGTACAATGAGCACGACCGGCTGAAGCCCTACGCAGAATACCGGCAGATGCTACAGGTGCTTCAGGCGGCAGATCCCGGCCTGCGCCTCACCCTCAAGGCGCCTGCTCACACAGGCTCACTCAATGCGCTGCTGGCAGCCGTGCCCGAGGCACTGATCGTTCAGACCCACCGCGACCCGGTGACTGCTTGCAAGAGTTTCAACAGTCTCCTGTATACGACCCACAGTGCGGTCAGCGACCGGATAGACATGAAAGCGATGGCCTCTGCCAACCTGAGATTCCTGGCCAATGAGGTGCGGCGGAACCTCGCGGTCCGCGATACCCGACCAGACGCCGTTCTCGATGTCCATTACTCCAGGCTCACAGCAGATCCGGTCGGCACCGTGAGGGGCATCTATGAACACTTCGGTCTGAGTTGGTCTGATGCGTATGAGGCGAACTTGGCCCGCTACGTTAGTCGCAACCCCAAGGGCGCACACGGCGGTCACACATACGATTCCGCGGCGTTCGGTCTTACCGACGGACAGATCGCAGGGCAGTTCAGGGACTATTGCCGGAGATTCGACTTCGTACGCGAGCAGGTCCCGTGATGAAGAAAGACATCCTTACCGGCGTACTGTTCGGAGGGCTGCTGGCCGCTTTTGTGGGGATTGCCGCGGTCAACTACGGGGCAATCACCCCAGATCGGATGCACATCGGCTCCTCAGGGTGGTTTGCAGTCCTTGGTATGGCGTTTCTGACCGGTTACCTTGACACCTGTGTCGGAGGCGGTCATGGGACAATGCTCACGCCCATGCTCATTCTGCTGGGTTTTCCTTCCAAGATGGTGGTGCCTGGGGTTCTCTTGTCCGAGATTGGCATCGGCATTCTCGCGACTATCCTGAACTGCCGCGCCGGCCACATCCGCCTGGCACGCGGCGAGCAGCATAGGCGCGTGCTCATTGTCCTTTCGGCCTGTTCTCTTGTCGGGTCTACTATGGCAGTTACGGCGGCAGTGAAGCTACCGCAGAGGTGGGTGAGTCTCTACATCGGACTGGTGATCGTGGCCGTGGGCCTGCTGCTGGCAACCGGATGGCGGTCTTCGCGTGGATTCTCGATGAGACGCATCGTGGTCCTGGGGACGGTCGCTGCCTTCAACAAGGGTATTGCCGGCGGTGGATACGGTCCGCTTCTGACCGGCGGTCAGGTCTTGTCGGGGGTTTGCGAAAAGGGGGCGGTGAGCATCACTCTGCCGGCCCGTGGTCTGACGGGCTTGATATCGGTCATCCTGTACTTTGCCGCCAAGGGCACGCTCGACCCTGCCCTGGCCTTGCCGCTCGTCGTGGGGTCTCTACTGGCAATGCCTATCGCTGTGTTTACCGTTGCCAAGGTCAATGCCGATGTGCTTCGGAAAGGCATCATTGCGACCACGCTGGTCCTCGGCGTGCTACTGGTGGTCAGGGCATTGCGTTAGACCCATCAGGATTCCGAACGGCCTTTCAGCCCAAGATGGTCAGCCACCTTGCGGGCGGATTCCTCCGGTGACGTCGTCGCGGTCCGGAGGTGCAGGTCCGGGCCGTCGGGCGGCTCGTAGGGCGACGATATGCCGGTGAACTCCGGCACTTGGCCACTGCGTGCCTTGGCGTAGAGGCCCTTCGGGTCGCGGGACTCGCAGACATCCAGGGGGGTGTCCACAAAGACCTCGACGAAGCGGTCGGACCCGATTGTAGACCTGGCGGTGGCCCGGTCCTGGCGGAATGGAGAGATCAGGGCTACGATCACGGTCACGCCCGCATCGTTCATGAGCCTAGCCACCTCGGCCGTGCGCCGGATGTTCTCCGAGCGATCCTCGCGCGAGAAGCCCAGGTCACGGTTGAGGCCCTGGCGCAAAACATCGCCGTCCAGCACCCAACAGGGTCGCCCCTGCTCGGCAAGCGGTGTCATTAACGCAGAGGCTATCGTGCTCTTACCTGATCCGCTGAGACCCGTCAGCCAGATAGTCACGGCCTTCCCGCAGATGGTCCGCTCGTCGTGACGGCCGGACGAATATGCGGTCCCAGGCTGCTGCACGGTCCGCTCGATCACAAGACCCACCCCCACGGTCTCGTTGGTCAATGGGTCGATCACGGCGAAGCCGCCCGTGGCCCGGTTGCGCTGATACTCGTCGCACAAGAGGGGTCGAAACAGATGCACGTCCACCCGGCCGATCTCGTTGAGGCCGAGCCCGGGCGATTGCTCCCTGTGCAGGTTGTTGGGATTCACGCGGTAGTGCAGACTGGTGAAGGTCCCCTTGACCAGATTGGTCGTGTGCTTGATCAGATAGGGCCTGGTCAGCACGCACGGCTTCTCGTGCATCCAGATCAGCATGGCCTCTATGTCCTGGGCCACGTGGGGCTGGTTTCTCGGATGCACCAGCATGTCACCGCGGGCCAGGTCGATATCCCGGTCCAGGATCAGCGTTATGGCTTGAGGCGGGAAGGCATACTCAAGCGGACCGCTCGTGCCCAGTATGGACTGCACCTTGGCGCTGCGGTGCGACGGCAGCGCCAGGACCTCGTCCCCAACCCGGACTAGGCCGGACAGGACCGTGCCTGCGTAGCCTCTGAAGTGCGGGCCCGGGCGAAGGACCAACTGAACAGGGAAGCGGAAGTCCACCATATTCCGGGCCGAGCCGATGTAGACGGACTCCATATAGTCGAGCAGAGTAGGCCCTGAATACCACGGCATCCGCGTGCTCTTCTGCGCCACGTTGTCGCCGCAGAGTGCACTGAGCGGGATGCACGCGAGACTTGATATTCTCAGACGTGAGGCAAAGGACTTATACTGCTCGCTGATTTGCTGAAAGGCGGCCTCGGAGTACCCCACTAAGTCCATCTTGTTGATCGCCAGGACGATATGCGGCACCCCCAGCAACGAGGCGATGAAGCCGTGGCGTTTGGACTGCGTGGTCAGGCCTCTCTGGGCGTCGAGTACCAGGACCGCCAGGTCCGCCGTGGATGCCCCGGTGACCATGTTCCGGGTGTATTGCTCGTGGCCCGGGGTGTCGGCAAGAAGAAACCGGCGTTTGATGGTTGAGAAGGTGCGATAGGCTACATCTATGGTTATCCCCTGCTCGCGCTCGGCCTTGAGGCCGTCGGTGAGGAACGAGAGGTCTACATCCTGGCGGTTGAGCCGCCTGGAGTCGGCCTCCAGTGCTGTCAGGTGGTCCAGGCAGACCACCTCGCAGTCCACCAGGAGTCTGCCTATGAGTGTGGACTTGCCGTCATCGACGCTGCCGACGGTGGCCAGACGCAGGAGGTCCACAGCCTGGGCCGTGGAGTCGGGATTCGCCCCCATCAGAAATAGCCCTCTCGTTTCTTCTGCTCCATGGAGGCGTCCTGGTCATGGTCGATCAGACGGCTGGATCGCTCGCTCGTCTGGTTGGCGGTCATCTCACGGATGATCTCGTCCACGGTCGTGGCAGTGGATCGCACCGCCCCGGTGCAGGGGTAGCACCCTAGGGTCCGGAAACGACACAGAATTGTCTGGGGCTGTTCGCTTGGTCGAAGACGTGTGCCTGAGACGTAAGGGATCAGGTGGCCATCTCGCACGATCATGGAGCGTTGGGCGGCAAAGTACATCGGCACCACGGGAATGTCTTCCTGGCTGATGTACCGCCAGACATCGAGTTCGGTCCAGTTGGACATGGGGAACACCCGCATGGACTCGCCCCGGTTGATGCGTCCGTTGTAGATCGCCCAGACCTCGGGACGCTGGTTGCGCGGGTCCCATTGGCCCTTCGCGTCGCGGAATGAGAACACCCGCTCCTTGGCCCTGGATTTCTCCTCATCGCGCCGGGCACCGCCCAGCGCGGCGTCGAATCCACCCTCCCGTACGGCGTTGAGCAGGGCCTGTGTCTTGAGCAATCCGCAGCATTTCACCGTGCCCATGTCCCAGGGATTCACGCCTGCCGCCAATGCATCTGCGGGCTGATATACACGCAGATCCATTCCCATGTCCCGGCAGAACCGGTCCCGGAAGGCATACATCTGCGGGAACTTGAGGGTGGTGTCAACATGAAGCAAGGGGAAAGCGACCCTGCTTGGGGCAAATGCCTTCCTGGCAAGGTGTACGAGTACGGACGAGTCCTTGCCCACGGAATACAGGATCACGGGCCGCTCGAACTCGGCGGCAACCTCCCGTATGATGTGGATGCTCTCCGCCTCGAGCTGCTTCAGATAGCCTAGGTGATAAGCCTCTACTGGACACACAATGTGACTCATATACCCCTTCGCAAGGGCGTTGTCAATCACGGACTATGCATCACTGACGGCAACTGGCTTCGCGTAGGCCTGACATGGGGGGCATCAGGAGCCTCCATATTGACGATGTCAAGGTGGCGGCAGATACACAGTTCTATCTGGTCGGCTAGAGTGCGAGTCTTTGCATTGGCGCCGGCGGCTCCGCAAACAGATCTAGGGCCAGCGTCTTCTCCTTTGGCCTGATTAACGACGTCCGCATCTGCAATCGCGCGGTGAAGCCGCAAGCGATCGCACCCGCTTGGCGGACACGAATGGGCCGGCAGTCTGCAATGCTGTTAGCTT